>DNLQ01000187.1 GCA_003488415.1 Ruminococcus sp.
TACAACCGCTTCTCCAAGGGCATCTTCAGCTGGGTTGGATTCAAAGTAAAGTATATGCCCTACGAGAACGTTGAGCGCCCTGCCGGAACAAGCTCCTGGTCTTTCTGGGGACTCTTCCGCTACTCTATCGAGGGTATCATCGCCTTCTCCACAGCTCCCCTTGCCATTTCCGTGTTCCTCGGCATCGTGAGCTGCTGTATATCACTTATACTCTTCATCTGCTCTGTCATCAGTGCTGCCGGCGACGGCGGAAACGCCGCTTCACTGGCTCTGGCAGGTCTTATCCTCCTCATCGGCGGACTGAACCTGTCCTGCATGGGCATTCTCGGTCAGTATATGGCTAAGACCTATCTGGAGACCAAGAACCGTCCCATTTATATCGCCAGTGAGACTGACGAGTCCTACCGCAGCAGGAAGTCCGGCAGCGGTATATAAGTCAGCATGGACAAGCGTACTAAGCTGATAGCATCGCTCCTCTTTGTGGTGCTTGTCATCCTTGCCGCAGCAGTTACAAGATTCTATTCCTCAGTTCCGGACGAGATAAGTACCGGCGTGAATCAGACCGAGGTCTCAAAACGCCTGGAGACCGACTCCGGCGGCAATATGATCTTTGAGAACAGCAGCGGTCTCTGCGGTGTCCTGGACAGCCGTGAAAGACTCATCGTCGCTCCGGAATGGCAGAAGCTGTCTTTCGCCGGGAACGATACCTGTATCGCATCCAAGCAGATCGGCGGAAAAACTCTCACAGGCTGCATCGACTACGAGGGCAATATCACAGTCCCCTTCGTCTACAGTTCCATAAACCGCCACTCTGCCGACAGCTCCGACTTCTATATAGCCGAGGCTGACGCAGACGGTCAGTCCGTTATCTACGACAGCCAGTTCAGACCTATGTTCAGACAGTCCTGGACAGGCGCTAAATTTACCGACGGGAAACTGATACTCGTGGACGCAGGCGGCATCTTTACCTACACCATGACCGAGGAGGGCGCTATTTTCGATAACGCAAAGATCTCCGGCGAGACTCTGGGATGCAATTACACCCTTGAGGTGAACAGCAGGATACTGCTCCAGAAACTCACTTCACAGGTGCTGGAACAGATCCTCAGGAGCTCCGGCGTTTACCTGGAGTTCGCATTCAGCGGCAACGAGGACCTGCTCTCACAGATCACCACCAAAAGTCACACCGCCTTCCAGCAGATCTTCCCCGAAGACCATAAGATACTGGATAAGTCCTTGAAGGGCGTGAGCGATATCGCCATCTATTCAGTGCGCCTTGAGGACAATACTGCCGGATATACCGTGTCTATGAAAGCCGATACCGAGCTTACCTATTCCGATGAGTTCGACGGCAAAACAAAAAAGCTCCGGGACAAGTATACCGCAAAGGTGACCTTCACCGGAAGCAATATGAACACTCTCACAGCTGTCTCCGGCAGCTTCGTGGAGACTCAGCCCAGATACCCTCAGCCTGAACCCGAGCCGGAACCTATGTACGATCCCGTTACCGGCGAGCTGATATTGCCCATTCAGCCTGAGACTTCTCCGCAGGATCTCCCGGACACAGAAACCCCTACCGCTCCGGCGGAAGAATAACAGCCGTTTACGGCAGACAGGAGATATGTATTATGTCAATGAAAGTCGCAGTTATCATGGGAAGCGACAGCGATTTCCCTGTAGTAAAATCAACTCTCACAGAGCTTAAAAAGTACGGCGTCGGATTTGAGTGCCGTGTCATGAGCGCTCACCGCACCCCTGCCGAGGCTGCTCAGTTCGCTTCGTCCGCAAGAGATAACGGCTTCGGCGTTATCATCTGCGCCGCAGGTATGGCGGCTCACCTTGCCGGTGTCGTGGCAGGCCACACTACCCTCCCCGTTATCGGTATCCCTATGAAATCAAAGGCTCTGGAGGGTATGGACGCTCTCCTGGCTACCGTCATGATGCCTCCCGGAGTTCCCGTGGCCACTGTCGGCATCGACGGTGCCAAGAACGCTGCCGTCCTGGCTGTTCAGATACTTTCACTCTCCGACACTGCTCTCGCTGAGAAGCTCGCAGCTGAGAAGAAGGCTATGGCTGACGGCGTTATCGCCAAGGATAAGGCTCTTCAGGAGCAGATCGCCGCTCTGTGATGCGCTACTCTACCCTGCTTTTCGACCTTGACGGCACTCTCACCGATTCCCGTGAAGGCATCATCAACTGCTTCCGCCATACCGCAGAGGTCATGGGAGCAGAGCTCCCGGAGAACACCGACTGCCTGCTGGGACCGCCCCTGGGATTCTCCTTTGAGAACTTCTTCGGCATGGACAGCAAAAAAGCAGAAGAAGCCGTCCGTATCTACCGCAGACGCTACGGCGATACCGGTCTCTTCGAGAACCGTGTGTACAGCGGTGTCCCCGAAATGCTGGAAACTCTCAGCAAAAACGGCTTCATGCTCTGCGTCGCCACCTGCAAGGCGGAGATATACGCTGTAAGGATACTCGATAAGTTCGGACTCTCCCGGTACTTCAAGGTCATCGGCGGTTCCGATACCGAGGGCAGACGCACCTCAAAGACCGAGGTCATTGACTATGTGCTGATGCGTGCAGGAGTCTCCGACAGGAGCAGAGTGCTCATGGTGGGCGACAGGGATAATGACGTCCTGGGCGCACACAGCTCCGGCATAGACTGCCTGGGTGTCCTGTGGGGCTACGGCTCAGCAGAGGAACTTGCCGGCGCAGGTGCCGATATGGCAGCCGATACTCCTCAGTCCGCTGCGGAAATGATTATTCGAAAGGAAGATAGTTATGTTTGAGAAAAAAGAAAAGAAGCGTGGACGCTTCATCATCACTCACGAGCAGAGGCTGGAAAAGACTCTGGGACTCGGCACTTTGCAGATCATCGTTGATACCGTTACCGGCGTCAACTACATCAATACTGTCGGCGAAGGCTATTCCGGTCTCACTCCCCTTCTGGACAGCAGAGGAAATGTCGTTGTCTCCCCGGAATATATCGGCATCGGGGAAGACGATAGCATCTCCGACTGAAATACACCTACAATTCCCGCATAAAACGGGATTGCACATACACATTCATACAATTCTCAAGGAGGAATTCAAAATGGAAAACATTGAAAAGAAGGAACAGCTCTACGAGGGCAAGGCTAAGAAGGTATTCGCTACAAACGATCCCGAACTCGTTATCGTTGACTACAAGGACG
>DNLQ01000138.1 GCA_003488415.1 Ruminococcus sp.
AGACAACACCTGATGTAACAACAGATACAAATCCTAATGTTACAACAGAGCCCATCAACACAGAGATCACTACAAGAGTTGTAACTGAGACAGTTGTACACTACCACGGTCAGGGTACAGTTGGCTTCTACCTCAACATTGATGAAGCATTCAACAAGGAGCAGATCAAGGATCTGTCATACTCCATAGACGTTTCAAACCTCTACATTGACCAGTACGGCGACATCGTAGGCGATACAGTTGTTATCCCCGGCGAGAAGGTAAGCATTGCTGATAAGGTTAACTTCGGCGATCAGGTTCCTAACAATGTATACGTTCCCGGTTCACTCAGCTTCGCACATCAGGTAGATGTTTATGCTGCTGAGGACATCATAATCAACGGTCAGGTAATTCCTGCCGGCACAGTTCTCAAGAACAGAAACGGCAGCAACGTATCTGTAACTGCTTACGTTGGCCTGAAGGGCGACGGTAACCTGGATAACATGGCTGACTCTACAGATGCTTCACTGGTACTTAACTACTACGCTAAGCTCTCAACAGGTGAGAATTCTGAGGTAACTCAGTTCTCAGACAGCATCCTTGTAAACAGCCACGAGGATACACTTGACCACTTCGCTGCATTCCTTGCAGATGTTGACAACCAGCTTGATCCCGACAACTGGAGCAAGATGAGACCTGCAAGACTGATCGATTCTACAGACGCTTCCTTCATCCTGAGATACTACTCCAACACCTCTACAGGTGCTGAGGGCGGCAAGGCTCTTTGGGAAGAAGTTCTCGGAATCAACTGGTAAGTGATAGGATCTAACCAATAGAATGTCTGGTCTGCCGTTTCACGGCGGCAGACCACATAAATAAATCAAGAAAAAATTTATCTGAAAGGAAAAGAATTAAAATGAAGACCAATTCTTTAAAGAAGGCACTCTCAGTAATTGCTATGGCAGCAGTTGCTGTTTCAGCAACATCCGTAAGTGTTCTCGCTGCAAGCGAGGCTGACCTCCAGCCTAACAAGGGATTCACAGCAGATCAGATCGCTGCTTCAGCTGTAAAGCCCAAGACAGATGTAACAAAGGTAGTTCTCCCTAAGACTGCTGCTGGTACAAAGCAGAAGGTTGAGATCTCTGTAAACAACGTTGACGGTCAGTGGGCATCTTCAGGTATCCACTTCGCTTACGATTCAAGACTCGCTATCGACAAGAATGCAAGAACCGGAGCTATCAACTTTGAGAAAGGCTCTGCTTCTGCAGACCTCGATATGGTTAGCATCAAGGCTGATACAGCTAACTTCACAGGCGACTGGGCTGGCTTCTTTATCACAACAGCTTGCCAGAACAACTGGGGCGGTAACGGCGTTATCGTTTCTTTCGATGTAACAATTCCTTCTGATGCAAAGCCCGGCGACATTTATCCTCTTGATATCGTATTCAAGTCCAAGAGCGATGCTGTTGACCGTTTTGCAAACTCTGCTTCACTCAGCGAGGCAAGCAGACTGATGGAGGGTTACTTCTTCACACAGGGTATCTACAATCCTGAGTCAAACAACAACTTCGCAGCTCCTGCTGCTGATATTGCTAAGGTAGCTGGTCTTGCTAACATCAACGCTGGTTACGATGGATACATCGCTATCGAGGATGATATTCCTGAGACAACAACAGCTCCTGCACCTGCAACAACAACAGCTCATGCACCTGCAACAACATCAGCTGTTGCACCTGCAACAACATCAGCTGTTGCACATGCAACAACATCAGCTGTAACACCTGGTTCAGGTACAACACCTGTAGCTCCTGGTACAGGCACAACAACAGCTCCTGCTCCTACAGGTACAGGCACAACATCTGCTCCTGCTGGCGGCGGAAAAGCAACAACAGCTAAGCCTGCTGCTACAACTGTAGCTCCTGCTTCAACTGCTGCTCCTACAAACGCTCCTAAGACAGGCGTTCCTGGTGCTGGCGTTGCTGTAGCTGGTCTTGCTGCTGCAATTGGTACTGCTTTCGTTCTCAGAAAGAAAGAGGACTAATCAAGTCTGATCGTCTGAAATGATACTTCAAAGGCTCTCCTAACGGAGAGCCTTTTTGCAGCTATACAAAAAAAGGACGCCACAGGCGTCCTTTTCTATTCCTTCCACCCGTCTATTCCGGAACGCATAAGTGCGCCGTATATGCGGTCTTTAAAGCCATGATCCCTGCGCTCCATGTCCGCAAGGAACTCCTTTGTCCGCTGACGGTTTGTATGTCCGTCGGCAGGACAGACTGACTTCACAATGGGCAGCTCTGCACGTCGTGCAGCCCTTCGCACCTCCTTCTCTGGGGCCATGACCAGGGGGCGTATCATTATCAAACCCTTGTCCTCAAGCTCGGTGACAGGAGAGTAGCAGCCTATACGTCCTTCATTGAACAGGTTCATAATGAATGTCTCGGCAGTATCGTCAAGGTTGTGGCCAAGTGCCAGTTTCGTGCAGCCAAGCTCTGCGGCAGCATTCTGTAGCGCCCCTCTGCGGAGGTGAGCGCACATACTGCATGGATTCTTTTCTCGCCTGATATCGAACACTATCTCACCGATCTGCGTTGGGATGACGTGGTAGGGTATTTCATGGGATGAACAGAAGTCCGTGACCGCTGAGTAGTCTCCCGGAACTCCGCTGAATCCCGGATCGACGGTTATACCCATGACCTTATAATCTATGCCGATGAAGCGGCTCAGAAGGTGAAGTCCGTAAAGCAGCACCATACTGTCCTTGCCGCCGGAAACACCCACCCCGATCACGTCACCGTCCCGGATCATATCGTATTTCTGAACTGTTTTTCTTAGATAACCAAGTATTCTTTGCATAATAACCTCCCGATCTGTCGAACTGGTAATACTATTCTATCATAAATTAAGGAAATTTTCAATTATATCTTGCAAAAGTCAGGGGAATGTATTATAATAGAAATAAGGTTTAAAAAAGACGTTTCCGCACTCCGGAGACAGTCAGGGGAAAGGAATGTGAATATGACACCACAGCTTAAAAATCTTTTGATACTTCTCTGCGGCATCGCAGTTGTACTATTGCTTGTTATTCTGCTATTCGGGGGCAAGAGTCCGGTAATGCGCTTCTTATCGCTTTTCCTTGAGGAGGATGAGAACGTCAGGGCTACCAGGATGAATGATTACAAGTCCCGCCGTCAGCGCAGGAGTATACCTGCCGGGCAGAACAATTCGGCACAGTCTGTACGCAGTGCAGATGGTGACGGCATCGACACTATCGAAGCACAGAAAAGCACCTCAGAGCCTATAGTAGAAATGGCTACACTTATACAGAAAAGTGACGACAGACTGAGAGTAATAGAGAATTCAGGAAGAGTTCGCATGATAGATGAGTACTATGAACTGCTTTTTGTCACACGCAAGGGACAGAAGCTGAAGATACAGTGTTCTCCGGAGGCGTATGAAAAGGTTCCCTTTGATGAACAGGGCTCGCTTACATACAAGAAGAATACCCTCGTAAAGTTCAAGCTCTATGACGAGACTATCTATAATGATCATACCGAGGAAGAAAAATCAGTAACTGCTTCCTGATGCAGCGTGAAGTGTCAGAAGGCGATAATTCAGGCGGCTGATGCCGCCTTCTTTTTTTAGGAGGGAATATGGTAAACTTTGGAAACGACTGGGACGAACTGCTGAAGGACGAATTCACCAAGGAGTATTACCTCAGACTCAGACAGAAGCTGATAAACGAGTACCGTACACAGCGGATATTTCCAGGGATGTACGATATCTTCAACGCCATGAAGCTGACAGCATACAACGACGTAAAATGTGTCATCATAGGTCAGGATCCGTATCACGGAGAGGGGCAGGCTCACGGACTTTCCTTTTCAGTCCGGCGAGGTGTAGCTCCGCCGCCGTCACTGGTGAATATCTTCAAGGAGATACGTGACGATGTGGGTATAGATAATACCGGCAAGCATGGTGAGCTTACCAAGTGGGCTGAGCATGGGGTACTGCTGCTGAATTCGGTACTGACGGTACGTGCAAATCAGGCACGAAGTCACCACGGTCTTGGCTGGGAGGAGTTCACCACCGACGTGATAAAGCTGCTTGATCTCCGTGAGAAGCCCATGGTGTTCATGCTCTGGGGCGGAGATGCAAAGCAGAAGCAGATGTATATAACCAATCCCAGCCATCTTGTACTGAAGGCAGCGCATCCAAGTCCTCTTTCAGCCTATAACGGATTCTTCGGATGCCGCCATTTCTCACAGGCAAACAAATTTCTTTCGGCTCATGGTATGGAGCCTGTTGACTGGAGCATTGACTGATACAGCATACGACGCAACACTAATCATACTGGAGGAATAATATGAAGATCAGAGAAATATTTGACCGCAAGACCGTCTTTTCATTTGAGGTCTTTCCGCCGAAGAAGACAAGTCCCATTGAAACGATATACAGCACCCTTGAGCAGCTCCGTGACCTGCGTCCTGATTTTATCAGCGTGACTTTCGGTGCAGGCGGCAGCGGAAACAGCGTTTATGCGCTGGACATTGCTTCAAAGCTGCTCTCCGAGGGCATCACGCCTATGCTCCACCTGCCCTGCATCAACTTTACAAAGCAGGAGATAGCCGATACTCTCGCCAGAGCGAAGGGATCCGGAGTTGAGAACGTGCTTGCGCTCCGTGGAGATATAAACCCGGATATACCGCCGGTGAAGGAATTTCTCCACGCCAGCGACCTTATATCCTACATAAAGACTCAGGGAGACTTCGACATTGCCGGAGCCTGCTATCCCGAGGCTCACCCGGACTCCGAGTCCCTTGACGAGGACGTTGAGAACCTGAAGCTGAAAGTCGATGCCGGAGCAGATCACCTTATCTCGCAGCTATTCTTCGACAACGCCTTTTTCTATGAGTTTCGTGACAAGGCAGCTCAGAAGGGGATCAATGTGCCTATAGAGGCAGGCATCATGCCGGTAGTAAACAAGAATCAGATCGAGCGCATGGTCACCACCTGCGGAGCGAGTCTCCCCGGAAAGTTCGTGAAGATCATGCAGCGCTATGAGCATAATCCGGAGGCTCTCCGGGACGCAGGTATAGCCTATGCTATCAACCAGATAGTTGACCTTGCCGCCAGCGGAGTTGACGGTATACATCTGTATACCATGAATAATCCATACGTTGCAAGGAAGATCTGTGAAGCTGTGACCGGCATACTTGGCGTATGAAGCTGACAGAAATATCACGGGCAGAGGCTTCCAGGTATATGGGCGTAAGGGGAGAACCTGACGCAGCAGTCACAGCTCTCCTTGACCGTTTTGAGCCTGTAGTCCGGGAGCGTATGCGTCCGGCGTATGTGTACCGTGAGCTGAGGACGGAGGAGCGTGAGGAGGGAATAGTTCTTCCCGATGTGGGACTTACTCTCACCGGTGAGGACGTCCGCCGTCATCTGTCCGGCTGCGGACGTGTGGTGATGCTGGCAGCTACTCTCTCTGCCGAGGCGGATAAGCTGATACGGCAGTCCCAGGTAGAGGGAATGGCGGAGGCTATGGCTGTGGATGCTCTTTGCAGCGCTGCCATAGAGCAGGTCTGTGACCGGGCGGAGGAGGAGATATTTTCTGCTATAGACGCTCCATATCGCACATGGAGGTTCAGTCCCGGCTACGGAGATCTGCCCATAGGATCACAGAGGGACTTCCTGAACGCTCTGAATGCACAGCGCCGGATAGGGCTGACAGTTACGGCAAGATGTCTTTTGATACCTTCCAAGTCAGTGACTGCGCTTATAGGTATATCTGATACTGTACCGGAAAACAAAGGGAAGAAAGGCTGTGCAGGGTGCGATCTGCGTGAAAGCTGTGCCTTTTCAAAGCTGGGCGGCTGCGGGAAAAAATGAAGATTTAAGAATTTGATAAGGACTTTTTTTAAGGGATATGGTATACTATAAAAAGTGATACCATATTCTTTTTTATTAAGGAGAAATACTATGAAACTGTTCGGGAAGAAGAACACCGTACCGGCTGTGACTGATGAAATACCGGAGAAGATACATAAGCGCATTCACATTGTTTATTTCTTTTTAAAATGCGTATTGGCAGCGGCAGTATTCCTACAGTTCTGGAATGTGCTGTGTGTGTTCTTTCTGGGAGTTCCGGAGATGGCTTCGGAGGATTCACCTTTTTTAAGACATGAATACTGCGGTACGTTTTTTGTCGAGATAAACAGTGACAACAGCTTTGCCTCGCCGGAGGCGTATAAGGAGTACTGCGAACAGTACAATTCCCAGGAGGATATTGAACAGCATTCTCTTTCAGATACGATGATAACAACAGGTGTGGGACTGCTCATAATTACGGCTGTCTGTGTGCTGCACAAAAAGAAGAAGCTGCCGAAGGTGATGGACAACCGCTATGTCATAGCGCTCATAGCAGGTGTGGCATTGTACATAGCAATGGGCAGCATAATGAATGCGGCGTTAGTTTTACTGATAGTCTGTCTTTTCATTGCGCTCAGAAACGGAGACAAGAAGACTATGTTCTGCAAGCAGAGCTCGGATTACTTTCTGATAAGCGGACTGTTATGGCTCTGCGGCAATATTGTGCGTGAGGTCGGGATCTATAAAGAAATACCGTCCTACGGTGATGGAATGATCGGAGTGTTCTCACGCCCGGAGTACTACTGTCAGCTGTACAGGTTCACCATTATACCGGCAGTGCTGATATGCGGAGGGCTTATGCTCCGCCGCCACGAGCTTGACCTGAGAAAGGCAGATACCGCAGTTAATACGAAACTGCTGAGAGGAATGTCAGCAGTCATACTTGCCGGAGCAGGCGGATTCATATTATGGCGTCTGGGAGTGCGTGTGTATGAGCTTGCAAAGGTGATGTCCGGGGAGGAGTACAGTGTAAAGCTGCCCTTTACGCTAATGGAGGATCCTCACAGCCGGTTGATAGAACTGCCCTTCGATATGGCGAACACTCCGGAGGACTACAGGAATACCATTCTTTTCCGCTTCATCAAGGACTTTCCGGTATTCGTACTGTCAGCGGCAGCAGCGGTGCTGTTCGTGAAGCTGCTGCTGAATGTGTCAAAGGGAGAGATCAATACACGCCGCAACCGCAGCTTGCTTGACATTGCTGCTGTCGTACTTGTGGCAGCGACACTGTGGTTCAACCTTATGGGAATTAAGGAACTGAGCTTCTTCAACAACGGCTTCCACGGGATCTACGGTGAGGTGACATACACCTACGGACTGCGTGCAATGACTGATCCTGCGCTGTATGCGCTGATAATATGGTTCTTCAAGAACTATTTGCAGGCTGTACCGGATAAGGAGAAAGTCTGAGAGATGATAATTGTATCGGAGATGAACTGAAGTGACTTTACACAAACAAAAAACTGCGGTAATTATTATTGCTGCACTGTTGTCACTTATCATGACTGCCGGATGCTCACACCGCACAGGGGAAAGCAGTGCAGGCGGATACGCAGACTGCCGCATAACGGAGGTAACGATACACGAGCAAGGCGGTGAGGACGGCAGGAACATAGACTGGAAGGTCTACAGTGAGAATGGCAGGTTCTATGTGTCCTATCTGAATAACCGGATAAGTCACGGGGATACAGAGCCGGAGGTCTTTGAGATCACCGCACAGGAGTATGATGAAGTTATGTCGCTGGACTTTGAGAAACAAATCAGTGAATATGATGAAGAACAGGAAAAGATGATCGTTGACAATGTGTATTTTCAGTCTGTTCTGAAATATGATAACGGAGATGAAAGATCAACCGGAGCAAATCTGACAATAGCAGAAATAAAGCTCTCAGAGCTGCTGAAAAATTACAGGGGAGATGATCCGTTTACCGGGACAGTGCCGGTATTGGATTGATATAATGGTTAAATTTACCTATTGAAAAAAGCTGCTGCATATAGTATAATAGGAGTAGGCGGATAAACGCCGAGTATCATTCAAGGGGCGGCATAATGTTAAAGGCAATCGGCTCACATAAGGAGCTTTCAGAAAGCAGTTACTACGACTGCATAAGTGATATAATAGACGACAGCAGACTTGAACCGCTGAAGGAAATAACACATCATATCTGCACGACACGTTTCCAGCACTGTGTAAATGTGTCCTACTACAGCTATCTTGTATGCAGGAAACTGCGGCTGGACTGCCGGGGAGCAGCAAGAGCCGGACTGCTTCATGATCTTTTCTATTATGACAGGAAGGAATACAACTCCATGCGTGTCAAGGGACAGCCCAAGCACAGCGCCATGCACGCCGGACTCGCCCTCCGGAATGCCGGAGAGCTTACTGAGCTGAATCCGAAAGAGCGTGACATGATAGAGAAGCATATGTGGCCTGTGACGAGACCTCTGCCTAAGTACAGGGAGTCCTATGTAATAACTGTCATAGACAAGTACTGTGCGGTTCTGGAGCTGTGTGTACCTAAGGTAAAGGGTGCGGCAACAGTTGTGGTGGCTCTCACCGGAGCTGTTATCCGCAGCAGGAGGAAATAAAGGGACTGACGGTCTCTTGATGAATATTATTAATACGGCAATAAAATATCTATAACCTGCTTTTGTTTTTCGTATCTCTTCCCC
>DNLQ01000064.1 GCA_003488415.1 Ruminococcus sp.
CTAACCAACTGAGCTACCGGGCCATGTGGTGGGGACTACAGGGCTCGAACCTGTGACCCTCTGCTTGTAAGGCAGATGCTCTCCCAGCTGAGCTAAACCCCCACAGCATATCTCTCAGGCTTCCAGAGCGTTGTCCCCGTCGCCTGACGACTATGTTATTATATCACGGCTTTTTATTTTTGTCAAGGGTTTTTTTCAAAAAAATCCAAAAATATTTTTGCAGTCCCCGGATATGCCGGTATACCGCCGTTTCTGTCTCTAAAAACAGAAAACGGATCTTTTAAGGGATCCGTTTTGTGCTTTCAGATGTAAGATCTTACTTCTTCTCGTTCTGTGCCTTCAGCAGGTCTCTGATCTCTGTGAGGAGAACTTCTTCCTTCGGAGGCTCAGCAGGCTTCTCTTCTTCCTTCTTCTTACCAAGTGCCATCAGCTTGTTCATAGCCTTGATCATGCAGAACAGGATAAGTGCTGTGATAAGGAAGTTGATAACGGCTGTCAGGAATGTACCGTAGTCCAGTGCCTGACCGCTGTCACCCAGCGGGATAGTGCCGTGAACTTCTGCACCGCCGATCAGAGCGATAAGGGGCTGTATGAAGCACTCAGTAAGAGCTGTTACTATAGCACCAAATGCTGCACCGATGATAACACCGACTGCCATATCCATTACGTTGCCCTTCAATGCAAAAGCCTTGAATTCCTCTAAAAACTTCTTCAATTTACTCTACTCCTTTCCTTTGTTATTCTATTCCAACCTTCGGGAGATCGGGTATCTGCACCCTGTCATCCTTAACAGTCTTCTTAGCCTTCATATTCTCCGGAAGCTCTATCTCGTCAGTGGGATCGACATACTTCTTCTTTTTGGGAAGTGCATCCACAGGTCTGTATGCCTCTCTCATCATATCGCTCCTGAGCTTTTCTCCCGGAGTGTAGCTGCGGAGGTCATCCGGATCAGCCGTACCGGCTGCGTGCATGGTTATGCGTGAACGGTAATGCTCGTTAGCCGACAGCTTATCGGGATCAGCCTCACCGGCAGGATCCATATAGTCCCGGTGTTTCCTTTCCGGATTCGCCTGCATATCGTCGGCATTGACCATCTCCGCCTTACGCATATAGTATCTGTTGTACTTGTGTGAATCGTTTGGTGCAAGATCCGACGCATCCACCATCGGTGTGTCGCTCATATATTCTTCCCGCTTCTTCTCCGGCGGTCTTACCTCTCCTGAGCTGCCGTACGGACTGTAAGTCTTTTTACCGGCAGCGTGTTCCGACTTTCCGAAGAAATCAGCTTCCTCGTGATGCTGCTTGCCGTTACCGTCTCCGAAGAACTCCCAGAAGCCTTCTTCCTGACTGTGCTGCGGCTGTTCCTGCTGCGGCTGTTCCCGGACCTGCCGGCTGCGGGGATCAGGCATCTGCTGGTACTGCTGCTCCGGCACCGGCTGAGGCTGGCTGTATAATGGCATACCGTTCTGGTCATAGCCTATGAACTGAGGCTGACCGTACATCATCTGAGGCTGGCTGTACAGAGGAGCACCATTCTGGTCGTAGCCTATGAACTGGGGCTGACCGTACATCATCTGAGGCTGGCTGTATAAAGGCATACCGTTCTGGTCGTAGCCTATGAACTGAGGCTGACCGTACATCATCTGAGGCTGTCCGTAAACAGGCATACCGTTCTGGTCGTAGCCTATGATCTGAGGCTGCGGTGCCGGTATAGCACCCGGATACTGTGCTGTCTGAGGATATGGCTGGGCATATTGAGGCTGCTGCATCTGAGTTCCCGGAACTCCGTACTGCATTGCCCCCGGCACAGCGTACTGAGGCTGTGCCTGACCGGGATAATACCCCGGCAGAACTGTGTTTACAGGTCTTGCAGGTTCTGCCTGAGGCGCAGGCATCTCTGCCTGTTCCTCTGCTGCATTGTCATAGATACTGAAGTCAAATTCTTCGTCGCTGTCATTGAGTTCATCAGCGGTATACATATCCGAAGCTGAGCCTGAAGATGAACGGTCGCTGATAACGAATGTACCGGCGCTCATAACAAAGCCTCCGGTCCCCTCCGGGAATTCCTCCTCGGAGTGATAGCCTCCCATATCTGCCTGACCGTAATCAGGTTCCTGGGGGATATCGAGTCTGCTGCCGCACTCAACACAAAAGTTGAAGCCGCTGTCTACCTTAGCGCCGCATGATGGACAGATCACACAGATCACTCCTTTCCTACACCCTTAACAAGGCGGGAAATCCCCCGATCCGCCTACTTATCTATTCTAATTACATTATAGCATCCCTGCATCCTTTTTTCAAGGGGTTTTCTCAAAATTGTGCATATCAGCACTTATCGTTACCACTCCGTTGTGCATTTTGCGCCCGTTTCCAATTTTGATATATCAGTTCCGTGTATTATGCACAACGGCAATGATCGTATATCGTGAACGTCAAAAAATTTGCCGTTCGCTGCAATGAAGCACCCCGGACGTCCCCTCACAGCACCTTCAGACCGGCAAAAGCTCCGGGCGGGGATCACGGCTTATATACTTTCCGGCGATTGACACAGTTCACGCCGGATGATATAATATTGTTGATGATGTAATATTGTTAAAGTCAGGAGGTGTACGTATGAAAATAAACGGTATAGAACTCAACTGCCGCAGAGGTTCCGCCTTTGACGGCGACATCCAGGAGTACCAGCTTTATATATTCCGTTCTCCGGTAACTGTCGTTTCCGGCAGCAGCGACGTTTTCTTTCCCGGCGGCACCGCCGTTATCTACAGCTCCGGACAGCCCAGACGCTTCCGCCCCGCCGACCGCCATCCGCTGAGATACGAGTATATCAGCTACAAGCCATCCTCAGCCGATAAGCAGTACGCTGCTTCAATGAACGTCCCCTACGGAACTCCCGTAAAGATCAGTGACCGTGTACTGGTATCAAATACCTTCCGCAGCATGAAAGCACGTATCGACAGCAAAGACAAACATACTGCAGAATTCATGGAGATCTCCATGCGTCTGCTTCTGATAACCATATTCGGCGAATCCGCAGAGGAACATCCCTCCGCTGCCGCTATGCCGAAGCAGGCTCAGCTCAACGAGCTGCGGAACGCTATCTACGCCGATCCCATGCGTGACTGGAGCACCGACAAGATATGCCGTGATCTCTGCATCAGCCGGACATACTTCTACAAGCTCTACCTCTCCGCCTTTGGTGTCACCTGCCGGCAGGACGTGATCGAGAGCCGCCTGCTGCACGCTGCCTCCCTCCTTGCGGAAACTGATATGTCTGTCAGCAGCGTTGCAGAAAAATGCGGATACGTCAGCGACTCCTACTTCATGCGGCAGTTCCGGGAACACAGAGGATGCACTCCCTCCGAGTTCCGCAGGCGCTGTTCAGCAGACGGGGACAGCTCCGTACAGGGTGAAAATATTATGAAAACCTTAAAAAAACGCTTTACATGATATCCGCTTTGTGTTATAATGTAATGTGAACGCTGACACAGCGTTCCCCGTCAGAAAGAGAAACAAAAGCAGCAAAACGAACTAAAAAGGAGAAACTTATAAAATGACTAAAGGCGATAAAAGAAGGAATCGCAGAAGATATAAGGTCAGGTATGACCGCCTCGCAGTATTTCTTCTGGTCATGATCGTTCTTGCAGTTGTGATCACTTCCTGCGTGAAGGCTGTCACAGGCAAGGATGTTACTGAACCGATCGAGAACCAGCTCCCGACTGCCGCCCCTACAGATCCGGCAGAAGCTACCGCTCCCTGGGAGGACGTTACCCTGCCCGAGCCTGAGCCGGTGACGGAGATATCAAAGTACAAGGACTACATAGCCGAACTGCATGAGTACGACGATATGTTCTCCGGCGATCTGGTACTGGTAAATTCAGACCACGAGTACAAATTCATCGACGGAGATATTGACGTTCAGACTCTCTACGACCATAAGTCCGACTGCTATGACGTCAGCGACAACGTAGTCTGCCTCGACAGCAATGTCATTGAAAAGCTCAACGACATGATGGAGGCTTTTTCCGAGGAACGTGCCAAGTCTCCTTCCGGAAAGTCCGAGGACAGCACCGAGGCTGCTTCAGAAGAAAGCACGGATGAGGCGACCGAAGCAAGCACGGAGGAGGCGACCGAAGCAAGCACCGACGAAGCTGATGAGGAATCAGCGGAGGAACCGACCGAGGAGGCAACAAAATCCGCTGAGGATGCCGGCAAGAAGGATGATAATAGCAGCAGCACAGGTATATGGGTGTTCGACGGCTTCCGTACCTTCAACGAGCAGGCCGCAAAACACAGTGAGGGACGCTCCTCGTTTGAGGCAGGTCACACTGATTACCATTCCGGCAGGACCTTCGATATGCTGGTAATGCACGATGACGCTACCACCGATCCCTTCAAGCCCGAGGACGGATACGAGTGGTTTACCGACCACGCTGCCGATTACGGATTCATAGTCCGTTTCCCGGAGGATAAATCAGACCTCACCGGAGAAAGGGCAAGGACTTATACCTACCGCTATGTCGGAGTCCCGCACGCTAAATATATGACCAAGCACGGTCTCTGCCTTGAGGAGTATATCGACGCCCTCAAGGGATATACTATCGACAAGCCCCTCGAAGTGGAAGGCGACGGCTGCGGCTACCGTATATACTACGTTCCTGCACCAAAGTCCGGAAAGATAGAGGTACTTGTTCCGGAAAAGGAAAGATATACCGTTTCCGGCAACAACAGCGACGGCTTCATCGTTACCGTCACTACGAAATAAATACGAGCTGAAAGTGCATACTGTAGATGGATACCCGTCAGCGGTATGCACTTATTCTTAGGCAGATGGAGATAACAGTGAAAAAAAGAAAGAAACTGCTGAGCCTTCTGCTCTGCACCGCAGAGCTGCTCAGCCTTGCCTCCTGCGGCAGCGGAGGTGACCGCGGAGACGGTCTTAACCATATGTATGACGCCGCCCTGTGCGGAAATCCCGGAAGCCTCGATCCTCAGTACGCTTCGGACGAATCCTCCGCAAATGTGATACGCAATCTGTACAGCGGTCTGCTGGAGCGTGACAAGGACGGCAGCATCATTTGCCGGAACGCCGAAAGCTACACGGTCTCCCCCGACGGCACGGTATACACCTTTACCCTCCGTGAGGATAACTACTGGTTCTTCGACGAGAACAATGACGACGCCATTTCGGACGAGGAATGCTTTCCGGTAACTGCCGGTGACTACGAATTCGCACTGAAACGTATACTCGATCCCAGGATGCAGTCACCCTACGCCTGCGAGTTCTCCGGCATAAAAGGAGCCACAGATCCCGGGACAGGAGCTGTCAGCAGCGATAATGCCGAGATATACGCCATCGACGACCGCACCCTTGTGATAGTGCTGGAACACCCCGACGCAGAGTTCCCGGCTCGTATGGCTGAACCCGCCGCCTTCCCGTGCAACCCGGATTTCTTCTACTCCACCAAGGGACGCTACGGTCTCGACGACAGAAGCGTTATGTCCAACGGCGCATTCTACGTCCGGCAGTGGTTCTTCGATCCCTACGGCGTGAATAATATCCTCTACATGAAGCGCAACGACAAGAACGATAACGAAGATTTCCCGGTCGCTCCCGGATACCTCAGCTACAGCATAGAAGCTGACGAAGCCGGCGTGGAAAAACGCTTCCACGACCGTGAGACTGAGTGCATAACTGTACTCAGCACCGCTATGTACAATCCGAAAAAATACGTCATTTCCGGCGAAAGCTGCATGACTCTGGGACTTGTATTCAATCCCGGTGACTCCGTATGGTCATCGGAGAATATGCGTAAAGCCCTCGCCTACTCCATTGACCGTGAAGCACTTGCTGCTCAGATCACCGACAAGGGACTTTCCGCTGCCGCCGGCATCATCCCTCCGGCAGTACTCCTGGGAGACCGCAGCTACAGGGAAATTTGCCCCGACAGCGCCTACGCTCACTATGACAGGGAGCTTGCAGTAAACTGCTTCAATGAAGCAAAGCAGGCTGCCGGTGCAGAGTCCCTGGAGTCCGTAAAGATCATGGCTGATGTCTCCACCGTGGATTCCTCCTACCTCCATACCCTTTCACAGAAATGGCAGGAGCTGTTCGGCTGCTACATCGGCATTGAGGACGTGACACATGAAGACTTCACCGAACGTATGGAGTCCCGTGACTACACCATCGCACTCTGCCCCGTCACAGGAAACTGCGGCATAGGAGAGTCATTCATACGCCGGTTCGAGGAAGTGCCGTATCTGTGCATTTCCGGTGCCCCTCTCACCCTCAGCAGCAGCCTTATGTCATGCAGTACCTTCGATGAGCTGGCTGAGAGATACTCTGGCGCAGAAAGCGTGCTCCTTGACAGACTGGAGTTCATACCGCTTTTCTACAGATCACGCTGGCTGGTATGTGACAGCGACAACGAGAATATTTCCTTCGATCCCTTTACGGGAGCTATCGACTACAGATGTGCCCTTAACTACAGCTGAGGCGGACGGCACAGGCAGACGTCCCCTCCTTCCCATGACGCCGCCTGCCTGACAGAAGGTGATACATCATGGATATTTACGCATTCTACAAAGGTGAGTCTTTCAGCGCCTATGAGTACCTCGGCGCTCATATAACGGAGAAGGGAACATTGTTCCGCACCTACGCTCCCAATTCACTTAAAGTCTCTCTGGTGGGAGACTTCAGCGGCTGGGAGGATGTCCCCATGGAATGCACCGTCGATGGCAAGTTCTACGAGCTGCTGCTCCCGGATGCAAAGGAAGGCGACCGCTACAAGTACCGTATCTACGACAGGAAAGGCGGATTCATAGACCACTGCGATCCCTACGGCTTCGGCATGGAGGTGCGTCCCGGCACCTGCTCCGTGATACGTGACATAAGCGGTTTCCGGTTCACTGATGAAAAATGGCTCAGCCAGCGCTCCGACTGCCGTGACAAGCCGCTGAATATCTACGAAATGCACCTGGGTTCATGGAAACGTGTATCCGACGAGGACGAGAACGGCTGGTATACCTACAGTGAGATAGCTGAGATGCTGCCGGATTACCTTGCGGAAAACGGCTATAACTATGTGGAGTTCATGCCTCTGAGCGAGCATCCGGCAGATGAATCCTGGGGGTACCAGATAACAGGCTTCTTCTCACCTACCTCCCGATACGGCACTCCCCGTCAGCTAATGGAGCTTGTGGATAAGCTCCACGCAAAGGGCATCGGAGTGATAATGGACTTCGTACCTGTCCACTTCGCCGTTGACCACTACGCCCTTACCGAATACGACGGCACAAAACTGTACGAATTTGACGACGACGATGCCGGATACAACGAGTGGGGCAGCAGGAACTTCATCCACTCCCGGGGAGAGGTGCGTTCCTTCCTCCAGTCGGCGGCGGACTACTGGCTGAGCGTATACCACATCGACGGTCTCCGCATGGACGCCGTGAGGAATCTTATCTACTGGAACGGCAGAGAGTACCTGGGAGAAAACAAGTACGCAATACAGTTCATCAAGGATATGAACAGCGGTCTCAAAGCACGTCACCCCTCCGTGATACTTGCGGCTGAGGACTCTTCTTCCCACCCCAAGGTCTCAGCCCCCGTATTCGACGGCGGTCTCGGCTTCGACTACAAATGGGACCTGGGCTGGATGCACGACACACTGGAGTACTTCCAGAGCGCTCCTATGTACCGCACAAGAGACTACCACAAGCTCACATTCTCCATGCTCTACTTCTACAACGAAAAATACATACTTCCCCTGTCCCATGACGAGGTAGTCCACGGAAAGGCTACTATCGTACAGAAGATGAACGGACAGTACAATGATAAATTCCCCCAGGCAAGGGCACTATATATGTATATGACCGTACACCCGGGCAAAAAGCTGAACTTCATGGGAAGTGAGTTCGGTCAGCTCCGTGAGTGGGATGAAAAGCGCCAGCAGGACTGGGATATGCTGAAATACCCCATGCACGACTCCTTCCGGGAGTATATCCGGAAACTCAACCATATCTACCTCACCTGCACCGCTCTGCACTACGACTACGATCCCACTAATTTCCAGTGGGAGGACTGCTCCAGCATCGGACGGTGTGTGTACGCCATAAGGCGCAAGAGCGCTGACGGCGATATCCTTGCTGTACTCAACTTCTCCGACTGGTATCAGGCGGATTACTCAGTGAATATAGGAGAAAACCAGAAGGTACAGCTGCTTCTGGATTCCGACAGCCAGCTCTACAGCGGCAGTACTCCGGAAGGAAAAACAGACTTCGTTTATAACGGCGGAAGGCTGGATATGAACATACCGCCCTACAGCGGAAGACTTTTCCTGCTGACTGCCGAATAGCACTAAAGCATCAGCTTTACATGATACAGGGAGAAATATAAACCATGAAACTCAATCCGTTACTGGAAGAAAAACCGGGCCACGGCCATTACTCTGCCTGCCTTGAACGAAAAGAGGAGATAGACAAATACTGCAACAAAGCCTTTGCCTTTACAGTGCTGTCATCCGTCCTTATGGCAATGTTCACTATCGGTACTGTTACTTTCCCCCTCCTCTCTTTCATTCCCGGTCTTTTCGGAAACAGCTGGGACGTCGTTCCTATTTTTGTCCAGATCACAGAGCTTATCGGACTTTGCTTCATCGGCGCTCTTGCCTGCACAAGAAGAAAGCTCTTCCTTGTCATACTTATGATCTGGTATATCCTTCTGGCGGCGTCAAGTCTTATCAAGGGTACTCTGCCCGGATGTGCAGTATCACTTCTGGTGGGCATATTCGGTACAGTTTATACTGCCAAAGCTCCGTCTGTGTACCGTGACTACAATCAGCTTCGTGAGACAGAGGGCTGGCCTCATTTCGCAATATGGCTGGCAGAGGCTGAGGAGAAGCCTGCATACAGCTACGATGACTACAGAAAGCGCCTCGCTGATAAAGCTGCAAGAGAAGCGGCTTACCGTCCGGAAGCTGCAAGGTCAGCTCCCAGGCACCGCTACGAAGATAAGCCGGGATACGATACCAGTCCCACCATGTCCGCTGAGGCAAGACGCATGGCGGCTGACGTTATGCGTGAGGCTGAGCTTGCCGCAAGAAGTGCGGAAAAAGCTGAAAGGACCGACGCTGCAAGACTTGCCGCCGAGGAAGCGGCAAGAGAGCGTGAGGAGCTTCGCAGAGCCGAAATGGAAGCAAGAGGCATCGCTCCTCCCGTCATGGAAAGATATGCCTCCGCCGGCGGCGAAATGCCGGGTATTGCCGGAGCTGCCGATATGATAGGAGAGCCTGAGAGAGCCCTTCCCTCCGGCGACTACGGAAACGGATTTACACCGATGTAAAGGAGTGATACTGTGTTTGCAAAGATCGCAAGTCTCGGTCTGTTCGGACTGAATGCCTTCCCTGTGGACGTGGAAATAGATATAAGCCGTGGACAGCCCCAGTTTGAGATCGTAGGTCTCCCGGACGCTGTTGTCCGTGAGAGCCGTGAAAGGATACGTGCAGCACTGAGAGCCTGCGGCATCAGCTTTCCTGTCGCTGCGGTAATGGTGAACCTTGCTCCCGCTGATACAAGGAAAAGCGGCTCCGTACACGATATGGCTATTTTTATGGCTATACTCCATGCCATGAAGCTGGTCGGAGACTGCCTTGACGGATGTGCCTTCATCGGCGAGATCTCCCTCAACGGCGATATTCGCCGGATAAACGGAGTCCTCCCCATGGTGATGCTGGCAAGGGAAAAGGGCATGAAGGCTGTGTTCGTACCGGCTGACAACGCTCAGGAGGCATCCGTTATCGACGGCATAGAGATATACTCTGTGAGCCACGCCTCAGAGCTGATCTCGCACTTCACCGATGAAAAAAAGCTCGCCCCCTGTGACAGGTACATTCCTCCCGAGGCAGCGTACACAGATACCCTCGACTTCTCCGATGTGCGAGGTCAGCAGAGTGCCAAGAAAGCTCTGGAGATAGCGGCGGCAGGCGGTCATAATGCCCTGCTCATAGGCTCTCCCGGAAGCGGAAAGAGTATGCTCTCCAAACGCATACCTTCCATACTCCCTCCCCTGACCTTTGAAGAGTCTCTGGAGACTACCAAGATACATTCCATCTCAGGTCTCATCACTCAGGAAAACCCCGTAGTGACCAGGAGACCTTTCCGGGCACCTCACCATACCATTTCCTCTGCCGGTCTCGCCGGCGGCGGTACCGTCCCGCACCCCGGCGAGGTATCGCTGGCGCATAACGGCGTCCTCTTCCTGGACGAACTGGCAGAGTTTGACCGCCGTACCCTGGAGATACTCCGTCAGCCTCTGGAGGACAGGCGTGTTACTATCGCAAGGGCTTCGGGAACTGTCACCTATCCCTGTACCATCATGCTGGTAGGCGCTATGAACCCATGCCCCTGCGGATACTACGGTCACCCCAAGAGGAAGTGTACCTGCAATCCTAACCGTGTGGCACAATACCTGTCACGTATCTCAGGTCCTCTCCTCGACCGCTTCGACCTGCATATAGAAGTAGCTCCCGTGGAGTACGAGGACCTCTCCGCCAAGGCAAATGAAGAGCCATCCGCAGAGATACGCCGCAGAGTTATTGCCGCAAGAAAGATACAGGAGGAGAGATTCAGGGGTACGGGTATAACCTGCAACGCCCTCATCACTCCCGACAAGCGTCAGGAGTTCTGTCCCATGGACGAGGGCGCTGAGAAGGTGATGCGTGATGTGTTCGACAGACTGGGTATAAGCGCCCGTGCCTATGACAGGATACTCAAGGTGGCACGTACTATCGCCGACCTTGACGGCTCTGAGGTGATACACCGCCAGCATATCGCTCAGGCGGCTCAGTACCGTACCCTCGACAGGAAGTACTGGACAGAGCAATAATACAGAAAGAAAAAGGAAGAAACAATGAAATCGGCATTCAAGAAACTACCAGGCACTAAACACGGCTTTGACGGAGGTCTGCTATTCGCTGTTACTCTCTGCGCTGTCCTCGGAACCCTGCTTATCTACTCCATAGTCAGAAGCGGCATCAGCGAGGGCGAAGGTGTTACAGAGAGCTACTGGAAAACACAGCTTGTCTCCATGGGCATCGGCGCTGTCATCGCTGTCGTTATTTCCTTTATTGATTACCGGAAGCTGGCTAAGCTGTGGTTCATATACGTCCCGGCTGCACTGGCTCTCGTGTCACTGACCTTCACCTCCCTCGCCTATCAGCGCGGAGGTGCGGACGATCAGGCGTGGATACAGATAGGCTCTTTCAGTATGCAGCCCTCAGAGGTGCTGAAAATAGCCTTCATACTCTCCTTCAGCTTCCACCTCTCCCGTGACGAGGAAAGTATGAACAAGCCGCTGCATATGCTGCTGATACTCCTGCACGGCGCTGTGCCGCTGGGTATTGTTGCGATTCAGGGCGACTACGGTACAGCTATCGTATTTGCTGCCATCATGGCTTTCATTCTGATCTCCTCTCACATCTCCTGGAAGTACCTCCTGGCAGCTCCCATAGCCGCAGCCGCCGGCATCGCAGGTATGTGGTTCTTCGCCCTCAGCGACTTCCACAAAAAACGTATCCTCGTGCTCCTTAACCCCGGCTCGGATCCGGACGGTATCGAGTATCAGCAGGACTTAGGTCTTGCGGCTCTGCGTGAGGGCGGAGTCTTCGGCAAGGGACTCTTTGCCGGTG
Source organism: Ruminococcus sp. (assembly GCA_003488415.1). Lineage (GTDB taxonomy): Bacteria > Bacillota > Clostridia > Oscillospirales > Ruminococcaceae > Ruminococcus. The sequence goes on from DNLQ01000064.1 coordinate 11,688, forward strand.
CTGACGAGTATATCTACGTACCCGAACAGCACAACGACTTCATCTTCGCCTACGTCGGACAGGCTTTCGGCTTCATCGGCTCCCTGGGAGTCATCATACTCCTTGCCTATATCTGCCTGAAGATATTCGCCGACAGCCGTGTCGCCAAGGACAGACTGGGCAGATTCATCTGCATGGGAGCTTTCGGCATGATCTTCACACACTGCCTTATGAATATCGGTATGGTGCTCAAGGTCGCTCCCGTTATCGGCGTTCCTCTCCCATTCTTCAGCGCCGGCGGTACCGCTATGGTAAGTATGTACACCATGATCGGTCTGGTACTCAGCACCTACAGTCACAGGGCTATGAGCTACAATGTTTTCTACGAAGCAGATGACTGATTTATATGCAAAACTACAGTTTTTCAACTGCGGGTATTGTCAGAATCTGACAAAATCACCTTTTTCCGGAAAAAACTATTGAAATATACCCCGATGTGTGGTATAATATTTTCAATAGCATATACGCTTGATTCCAATAACAGGAGGGAAATACAAATGAAGCACATCAAGACTATCAACAAGGCTAATCTCAAGGAGTCTGCTCAGAAGGGCGGCTGCGGTAAGTGCCAGGCTTCATGCCAGTCTGCCTGCAAGACATCTTGCACAGTTGCAAACCAGAAGTGCGAGAGATAAGCACAGAGAGGTAAACGTAAATCTACGTACACCAACTGAGACAGTAGCTTTTACTGTCTCACTTTTTTTACTGATACATATGAAAGGATAGTATTATGATACATAAGTACAAGCTGGGCGGCTTCAATATCGTGCTGGACGTCAACAGCGGAGGCGTTCACATCGTGGACGATCTGACTTATGACCTGCTGGATAATATAGAGCCTCCCTTTGAGGAAAAATGTCCCGTGAAGGTGGTGGAAAAGCTGTCGGGGAGCTACTCTGCCGAGGATGTTGAAAGCTGCTACCAGGAGCTTTCAGAGCTTTACAATGACGGCATACTCTTCTCCGAGGACGACTACGAGAAGTACGCAAAGTACTCCGTCGCTTCACCCGTCAAGGCTATGTGCCTTAATATCGCACACGACTGTCAGCTCCGCTGCAAGTACTGCTTCGCTTCCACAGGTGACTTCGGCAAGGGCAGAAAGCTGATGACTTTCGAGACCGGTAAGCACGCTATCGACTTCCTGCTGGAAAAGTCCCTGGACCGTGAGAACCTGGAGCTTGACTTCTTCGGCGGCGAGCCCCTTATGAACTTCGGCGTTGTCAAGCAGATCGTTGAGTACGCCCGCTCCCGTGAGAAGGAGTTCGGCAAGCACTTCCGCTTCACTATCACTACAAACGGGCTCCTGCTGGACGACGAAAAGATCGACTTCATCAACCGTGAGATGTCAAATGTGGTGCTCTCCATCGACGGACGCAAAGAGGTCAACGACTATATGCGCATACTCCCCAACGGCAAGGGCTGCTATGATATCATAGTCCCCAAGTACAAAAAGCTGGTGGAGGGCAGAGGCGATAAGGAGTACTACGTGCGAGGCACCTTCACTAACCGCAACCTTGACTTCTCCGATGACGTTTTCGCACTCTATGATGCAGGCTTCGACCAGATCTCCATTGAGCCCGTTGTGGGCGAGGGCGAGGAATACGCTCTTACCGAGGCTGAACTGCCGGCGGTATTCAAGGAGTACGAGAAGCTGGCTGAACGCATTCTGGAGAACGAGAAGAAGGGCGGAAAATTCAACTTCTTCCACTTCATGATCGACCTTGACCAGGGCCCCTGCGCTATCAAGAGACTCCGTGGATGCGGATGCGGCAATGACTACGTTGCTATCACTCCCGACGGAGACATCTACCCCTGTCACCAGTTCGTCGGCATCGACGAGTATAAAATGGGCAACATCGACGAGGGTACCTTCAATAACGAGATGAAAACAGACTTCGCAAAGGCTCATGTGTACTCAAAGCCCGAATGCCGGAACTGCTGGGCAAAGTTCTACTGCTCCGGCGGCTGCAACGCCAACAACTATCAGTACAACGGCGATATCCGTTCCGCATACAAGCTCTCCTGCGAGCTTGAAAAGAAGCGTCTGGAGGTCGCTATTATGATGAAGGCTTTCCGCACCTACGGTGAGCCTGAGGACTGATACCGCACACGCTCACCGATCGGTATCCGCATACAAGTCAAGCCCCGGAGCAGCTAAGTCAGATACCCATATAGAAGTTTAGCCCCTGAGTGTTACAAAGCACTCAGGGGCATTGTGCATATTTATGTTGCTAAGCTAAATCAGAATTTGTAGACTTCAAATCAGATTTTCAATCGCAGACTTTTCTCAGCATCTGAAGATATTCCTCTGTGTTTCTTACAGAATAAGTCATGTGACCATAACCGCTAACGATCTTGAACTTTGCATTTGGATATGCGGTTTTTACCAGTTTATAGCATGTCTTATATGCTTTCTCTTCCTTTGCATAAAAAAAATGCATTTTCTGCTGCTCTTTTTTTGAAAACACAGGGTAATCGAAGGTATAGCAACATTCATTCTCGGCTTTGATACTTTGATCGGTCAAATATGGCGCAACCTCAATGCAACCAGCAATCAAGGAACGTAAGCTTTCCGTATCGCCATTGGTGAACTTTTCAAGAAACTTCCAGGACATAACCTCTTCTATAGTTTTATCCCTCATCATGCCAATCATAGTTTTGAACTTAAAATACATAAACGCCTTATAAGGCTTCGACAATTTGATGCATGGTGCTCCATCGAAAAATGCTTTGTCAACATGAAAGCCTGTTTGTACAAGCTGATGCATAAGTTCGATGCCTACCTCACCTCCCATGGATTGTCCGTAGATCATCCTTACAGAATTTATATTCTTCTCTCTAAGATACGCTGCAATCTCTCCGGCTTCCTTCTGTCTGGTAGTGAATACACTATTCCCATAGTGACCATTATAATCTCCGGTTATAATACAGTAATCATCCTTTAGGTCTTTATAAAGATAGTCCAGCGCCCTTGACGGGCAAAACGATCCTGGCAGCATAACTATGACAGGGTTATTTTCCTTTCCGTATGTATAGAATTTCAATTCACAATGTCTCCTTAAAAGTCAGACTTTTCCTCATTTCTACAAATTCCG
>DNLQ01000117.1 GCA_003488415.1 Ruminococcus sp.
ATGCTCCAGCATGACAGACAGCTCAAGGCAATAGCAAAGAGTCTTGAAAAGACCATCAGCGGCGAGCTGAAAAAAATGCTCCGCAACGAGAGAGAGAAGTATGAGGAATTCTGGAAGGCATTCGGGCTCCAGCTCAAATTCGGCGTATACAGCGATTACGGCATGAACAAGGACAAGCTCCAGGATCTGCTGATGTTCACGTCCTCAAAGGAGCATAAGCTGGTAACACTTGATGAGTACGTTACAGGAATGCGTGAGGATCAGAAGTACATCTACTACGCATCCGGTGAGAGCGTAGAGCGCATCGAACAGCTTCCCCAGACCGAGCTGGTACGTGATTCAGGCTGTGAGATACTCTACCTTACAGATAACGTAGACGAGTTTGCGATAAAGACTCTTATGAACTACAGGGAGAAGGAGTTCAGGTCTGTATCGGCTGACGATCTTGGTCTTGAGACACCGGAGAAGAAGGAAGAGCTGAAGGCTAAGGAGGAAGAGAGTGCTGATATGCTGAAGGCTATAGGTGAAGCACTTGACGGCAAGGTAAGTAAGGTCGTTCTGTCACAGAGACTCAAATCACACCCTGTATGCCTGACTACAGAGGGTGAGATCTCGCTGGAGATGGAGAAGGTCATCAATGCAATGCCTACCGATCAGAAGATCTCTGCACAGAGAGTGCTGGAGATCAATCCCGACCATGAGCTGTTCGGAAAGCTGAAAGCAGTAAACGATTCCGGCGATAAGGAGAAGCTGGGCAAGTATGCAAAGCTGCTCTACTCACAGGCACTTCTTATTGAGGGTATGTCGATCGACAATCCTGTAGAGTTCTCAAATCTTATATGTGAGCTTATGTGATAAAAAGGGACTGCATAAGAGCGTTACACATACAGGAGCATTAAGCCATAGTACTTCTGATTTAAAGTCAGAAGTACTATGGCGTTTTCATTGACAGTGCAGCGATCTCATGCTATAATTGTTACTAAGAAAAATCGGAATTTAGAGGTGAATTTAATTGAAAATCGAAAATAACATTCTAAAGCATTACCTTAAGAATGTATTTTTTATAACTGGAACAGCCTATGCAGGAAAGTCAACAACCGTAAAAATGCTTGCCAACAGATATGATATGATTTTCTGCGGAGAAAACTATCATAGTCTTGTATCAGATATTGTTGCAACACCTGATGTTCAGCCAGATATTTGTTATCTCAAAAGCCTTACTGATTGGAAAGACTTTGTAACACGATCTCCAGAAGAATATGAACGGTGGATATTTAATGTAGGGAGAGAAGCTGCGGGATTTGAGATAGCAGAACTCATTTCAATATCAAGAGAGAAAAAGGTTATCGTTGATACCAATATACCATTAGATCTGCTGAAAGAAATATCAGATTATCACCATGTTGCAGTTATGCTTTCACCGCAGTCTATGAGCGTTGAGCGTTTCTTTGACCGAAGTGACCCCGACAAACTCTTTCTATTAAATGTTATTGATAGCTGCGATGACCCCGAAGCAGTTATGGAAAATTATCGGCGTGGGCTTGCTCTTATCAACAGCAAAAAACACTATGATGAATTTGTAAACAGCGGCTTTTTTACAATTGCAAGAGAAGATAACGAGAAAGATACAAGAGAAGAAGTATGTGATGTGATAGCAAAGCATTTTGGATTATACTGATAAATTCTGATTTATCTCAGCAGCCGTATAAAATACAAATGCCACGAAGCACTTTGAAACGCTTCAGGGCAAAGATTCTGTATGGGTATCCGTCATATGCAGTCCCTTTAATGTGAAAACGGAAGGGCAGTCCGGTGGGACTGCCCTTTCTCTATTTCTGTTTTCTCAATAACTTATCACCAGTCTCAGTGCTTTGCGACCAGTGTAACTATCATCATTACGACCCCGGCAAGGAATGTGCAGGCTCCTAAAGCGACAACTATCATGTTACTCTTCTGCAGCCTGTCTTCAAGCGCATACAGTTTAGCGCTGCGCAGACGGAATATCTTTGGCTTTTTTGGATTGATCTCGACTGTGATCGTATCTCCCTTCCGGAAATCAATGATCTCTTCAGGGACTTGAAAATAGTGGTGTGCAGTTATCAGTCTGCCTTCATAGCTGAACTCGACGATCGGACACACCATGAAGTTATATGGACGTGAGGTAAATGGTTTCAGGTCAGTTACAACCGCTTCCACCTCTTCGACGTCATCGTTTACGAACTGCTTTCTGTAATGCTCTCTTCCGAAAAGAACAGCCAGAATACAGAAGCCGACAAGTAAGAGTGAAAGAGCTAAGATGTAAGTATCGGGCATAACATACCGCCTTATAGAAGAAAGAGGATGCGGACGATCCTGCCGGACCGCCCGCTCTATAAAAATGGCAGACAAAATCAAATGTTTAATGTTAGAGAGATTGGATAAATGTGATTTGCTTACTTAGCAAGGGGAAGTGATACCAGACCTGCATCAGCCTGCTGGATAGCAAGTGCGTCTCCGCCGGTGATACCTGTCTCGCCGTCGCAGTCAGCATTTGCAAGTCCCTCAGCATCGAGAGGATACTTGGACTTGTTTGCAACGTACTGGAGTACTGAAACTGCGTCAGATACGTTGATCTTGCTGTCGCAGTTAGCATCGCCGTACTTTGTGACAGTACCCGGTGTAGTATCGGGGATATTCTCTGTTGTAGGCTCAGGTGTAACCTCTGTAGGAGCTTCAGCAGAAGTAAACTCAACGCTCTCAAAGTCCAGTGCCTCAGGGTTCAGCCAGATCTGGACCTCAGCGTTTTCAACTGCGGCGGGGATGTCACTCATGGGGATAGTCACAGTGAGCTTACCGTCAGCATCGGTCTTGCCCTTCCACTCGACCTGATCCCAGTCATCGCCGTTCATGAAACCAACGCATCCGTTTGTGGAAGTGTCAGGCTCACCCTTGATGGTGATAACGATGTTTCCGTCTCTGTCAGCATCAGCGAAGCTGATCTTCTTCTTCTTGGTCTTATCAACGGGAACCTCGATAGAGCTTGTATCAGGAGCATCCAGGATAGTTATGCTCTCGATCTGAGTTACCTTCTCGGTTCTGGACTGCATATGAGCCAGAGTATCCATATCCTGTCCCCAGGCTGAGGGAAGCTGGTCGCTTACGAGGTAGTATGCGATTCCGTTCTCGTCATCAACAACATAGGGCTTGAGTTCTGTCCAGTTGCCGTATGAAGCATCGGAGAAGGAGAGGAGGGGAGTTGTACCTGTGAACTTGATAGCAACTTCCTTGCCCTCAAGCTCCTTCCAGGTGATATCCTTACCGGGAGTTGTGTTCTCGTAGGTCTTTGACTTGGAAGCGTCGATCTCTATAGCCTCATCGATGAAAGGAGTACCCTCGGAGAGATCCTGGTGCTTGAACTCAGGGAGGTGTCTCTCGCTGCCCCATACGATAGAGTCATCGTTGATGACAGACATCATAGTATCGACAACCTTCTCGGACTCAGAGTACCATTCAAGAGTTTTTCTGTTGATGTAGCCGTGAGCCTCACCTGTGGGCTTAGCCTCGACTTCAACGTTGTTATCCCAGAGTACGCAGGGGAAACCGTACTTCTTGGCAGTTGTGAGGTACTGTGTAGCCCATGCGATTCTTGCGTCTGTGTTGCCGTAGTTGGAAGTACCGAACTCACCTACTACAACAGGGATATCCTTGTCGAGGAATGTGGAGCGGAATCCGTCCAGTATGCCTGCAAGCTCTGTTGACCATGATGAGCTGAATGTCATACGGTCCTCCAGGTCTGTAGCAGGGTTCATTGTGAAGTTATATGGAACGTAAGCGTGTATTGATACAGCTACGAAATCGTCATCCTTAGGAACGTCGATCAGAGAGATCATAGATACGTCTGAACCGGCGCAGTATCCGGGGATCATCAGGAGACGGTTCTTTGCGTAAGGTGAATCGGAGCTTCTGATGAGGTTTACGAAATCAGCATTGAGCTTGTTGATAGTCTCAACTTCGCTTTCCTCGGGGCCCCACCACTCATGGGTTGTACCCTGGGCTCTGGGCTCGTTCATGCACTCAAAGATGAGGTGCTGGTCGTAATCGCCGAAAGAAGCGTTGATCTGTGTCCAGAGGTTGATGAGTTTCTCGTGCATATCATCGTATGCAGTACCCAGATCAGCTCTGTTTACCCAGTTCTCGTGGTGGAGGTTGAGGATAACGTACATATCGTTGTCGATAGCGTAATCAACTACCTCGTGAACTCTTGCCATCCAGTCGGGATCAATGGTACCGTCCTCAAGGAGGTGCTGGAACCATGTGGTAGGAACTCTGACGGTGTTGAAGCCCTTAGCCTTTACAGCGTCGATGAGCTCCTTGGAAGCCTTGGGGTTGCCCCATGCGGTCTCTGACTCAACGCCTGCGAAGTCAACATAAACGTCCTTCTTTGTATCAGGATCCTTCTTGGAAACGGTTGCGTCAAGAGTGTTTCCGAGATTCCAGCCGATCTTCATATTCTCGGTGATCTCGAATGCTGTCATTTCATCGGCAGCATAGAGTGTAGCAAGCTCGCTTGCAGGTGCGATCTTAAGTGCAGAAAGCACCATCATTGCAGCAGCAGAGATGCTTACAATGCGCTTGATGTTGTTTTTGTACATAATTAAGTACCCTCCCATTTTGATATGTTTGTAATGATTTCATGTCAGGCAGCCCAGTGCAGGAAGCTGTTCCAACGTATCTGACGGGGTGTTATTTTGTATGTTCCCCGTTTTTGACAATTTCATTCTATCATGTTTGTACAAAAAAGTCAATAGATTTTGTGCGGTTTGTATACGTTTTGGACGTAGAAATAAGAGAAATGAAATTAGTCAAATTGCATAAACAAAATACCTTCCGATTGTCAAATCAGCCAACAATTATGAAGAAGTTGGATATTAATTAGATGATTGAACAATATCCGGACAGTTGGAAATGACCTTGAAAACTGCGTGATACAGCCAGTTTCAGGATTTCTCGCTGAGGAAAGTAGTTATCCTGTCCTGGAGAATGGAGGCGCACTGCTCCGGAGTTCTCTCGCCCTCCACGACATAATCAGCCTCTTCAAATATCATGTTCATGAATTCATCGGGCTGATAGGGGTGAAACTCCACCCGGAACAGGTAATCGTAGAGCATATCCTTGTACTCCTGGGTGATCTTTACAGCTTCAAAAGAGTTATTGCCGTTTATGCGGTAGATGTCGGCGTTTATGGAATTTTTGTAGTCCTCCGGGCGGCGGTAGTCACGGTCGAGAGCCTCTTTCAGCACCGGTACTCCACGGGTGCCATCAATCATATACTTCTCCAGTTTTTTCTGCCATTTCAGCCAGTACTGTGTTATTTTCCAAGCCTTTTCCTCGCTGCTGCACACACTGGTAATGCCCATCATATCACCGTTGCTGAAGACATAGGCACCGCAGCTGTCATCGGAGGGATAGCCCACGAAAGTGATGTCCTCGCCGTTCAGCGCACCGTAGGTATCACCGCCGTACTGTTCATTGAAGCCGTTGATGACGAAAGGGAACACAAGCTGTTTGTCTGTGAGGCCTGACAGATCAATATCCTCGTCAAGGGTATTATAGGTATCAGCAGGCTTGTGGGAGACACAAAAGTCCAGGGAGCTTATGAAGCTGCCGGAGAAGAAATCGCAGGTATGAGCGGAGAGGTCTATGCAGCCTGCTGCTGAACGTGTGAGGAAATACCGTGACATTAATGACTTGTCCCAGGATCTCTCCTCGCCCATGAAGGACATCTCCTTGTCGATGTCCTTAGCCTTGCCGTAGAACTCCATAGCCTGCTGTGGAGTCCAGTTCTCGTACTCCTTTGGGACGAACTTCGTCTTAGCTGCGGCAGTCTTGATATACACAGTCTGTACCAGTGCCGGGAGCTTTCCGTCAACGGTCATACCCTCCAGCATATTCGGGAGGAAGTCCTCACGGCTGATACCGCCGTACCTGTCCATATAACCGTACAGGTCAGCGGCGAGTCCGTGGTCAGCGAAGATCCTTGCGTACACGGGCGGGAGTATGAACAGATCGGGGATATTGCCGGAGATAAGCTCCATATCAATGTTTGTCCGGATGGTATCCGTCTTGTCCGGCACGTTATCATCCACACCCTCTGAGTAGTTCACGGTCTCGATCTTCACATCATTGGGGACGTTGAGACTATCGTGGAATGCAGGCGGCAGAGATCCCAGAACGGCGACTTTGAGTACCGGCTTGCCGCCCTCGGATACTGAAGGGTTCTTTTCTGTTTTCATCTCATTAGTCACCTGTACCGGCTTGGATCCGCAGGATGCAAGGATCAGTGCTGCTGCGGCAGCTATTGATAATAACCTTTTATTCATATGTATGACCTCCTTATTTCGCTGTCTGAAAAGCCTGTGAAGCTCTTTCGTATACAAGTGATTTTAAGGGGCAAAAAAGACGAAAAAACCGGCACTTTCTGCA
>DNLQ01000079.1 GCA_003488415.1 Ruminococcus sp.
GCATGGTATCCTTGCCGTCAAGGTGTGAGATACGTATCTGATACTCGCTGGAGATCTCATGGAATGCTCCGAGTATCTCTTCGATCTGGCTGGGAAATACGTTGACTCCCTTTATCTTCATCATATCATCTGTTCGTCCCCTGATAGTATCTATTCGGGGATAGCAGCGTCCGCAGCTGCACTTGCCGGGAATTATCCGTGAAAGATCATGTGTGCGGTAACGTATAAGGGGCGCTCCCTCCTTCACCAGCGTTGTTATCACGATCTCTCCCGGCTCACCGTCAGGTACGTTCTCACCGGTAACGGGATCAATTATCTCAAGATAGAGGAAATCGTCCCAGTAGTGCATACCCTCGCCGCCGGGACAGTTTATACCTATACCAGGACCGTATATCTCAGTAAGTCCGTAGATATCAAAAAGCTCTATGCCCAGCTGTTCAGATATATTGTCACGCATCTTCTGACTCCATCTCTCTGAACCGATAACTCCCTTCTTCAGCTTTATCTTGTCCCTGATGCCACGCTTCTGTATCTCCTCTGCAAGAAGAAGTGCATACGAGGATGTTGCACAGATCACTGTACTTTCCATATCCTGCATCATCTGGAGCTGCTTGTCGGTGTTTCCCGGTCCCATAGGTATTACCATTGCTCCCAGCTTCTCAGCGCCGTTCTGGAAGCCTATTCCGGCAGTCCAGAGACCGTATCCGGGAGTTATCTGTATCCTGTCTTTATTCGTTATGCCTGCTGTCTCATAGCACCGTGCAAACATTATTGCCCAGTCTTCAACATCCTTTGCTGTGTATGGGATTATGACCGGAGTACCTGTTGTTCCGGAAGAAGAATGGATACGTACTATCTCTTCCTCAGGTGCTGTCATAAGTCCGAGAGGATACGCTTCTCTCAGGTCACTTTTCTCTGAAAAAGGCAGCTTTGCAAAGTCCTCAGGAGAGTCTACCTTTCTGATACCTGCTTTCTCCAGCTTCTTACCGTAGAAGCTGCCTGCCTTTATCAGTGCGTCGATCCTGCCGTTCACCAGTTCAAGCTGTTTTTCTGTAATCTGCATATCAGATCATTCCTTTCATTACTCTTTTATATACTTTTTGTGATAATGATGCGGCTGTTCTTGAAATACCGCCGCATCAGACCGTTAGCTGTTACTGTCATCTGTTTCCTCTGAGTGCCTTTTCATTCAGCTCTATGAACTGCGGCTTTACGCTGCGCTTCATAGCTTCAACTGCGTCGTCTGTAGTAAATGGAAGTACTCCCGACTTTACTGCAACTCCAAGCAGCACCATGTTAAGTACTCTTGGGGAACCAAGCTCACGGCAGATGCTCTCTCCGTCTACTACAGTCAGACTTGCCACCTGTTTACCGAGGTAATCAAGCATTTCCCTGCCGTTGTAATCGGAAGCCTTCAGCGCTGCGGTAACCGGCATGACCGGACGGCTGTTCACTATGGCTGTACCGTCCTTCTTCAGGTACGGCAGCATACGTACAGCTTCGGCAGGCTCAAATGCTATGATGATGTCTGCTTCTCCTGTACCGAACATGGGAGTACATATCTCTTCATCCTGTGCGATACGCAGGAAGCTGAATACGCTTCCGCCCTTCTGTGCCATTCCTATGGTCTCCGCACTCATTACTGAGAAGCCCTTTTCCATTGCAGAGGCTGCTATCAGCTTGGAGGTCAGAACAGTACCCTGTCCGCCCACTCCGCAGAGAAGTATATTATTTATCATCTTATTCAGCCTCCTTTCCGCAGCTTATGGCACTTACCGGACAGACCTGTGTACACAGTCCGCAGCCGGTACACAGCGAGCTGTCAATGGCGACATTGCCATCTGAGATGATGATACCCGGACATCCCAGACTGTTTATACACTTCCGGCATTGTATACACTTGTCTGCATCTATTACTGCCGGCTTATCAGGTTTTATGAGTACGGCGCAGGGTGATTTGAATATGATAGCCTTGACTCCTTTTTCCGCCGAGACTCTCTTTACTGTTTCAACCGCTTTGTCAAGCTCCAGAGGATTAACGGTCTCCACTGTGCTGAGTCCTACTCCACGGAGTACTGCTTCAATATCCACTTTGTCTACTATCTGTCCCATCATGGTGCGCCCTGTTCCGGGATGCGGCTGATGTCCGGTCATTGCCGTCGTTGAATTATCAAGTATCACAAGTGTCATATCCGCCTGATTGTATACAGCGTTGACTGCGCCTGTTATTGCAGAGGCAAAGAATGTGGAGTCTCCCACAAAGGCAAAGCAGGCTGTATCAGGTTCTATCTTGCCCACTCCCTGGGCTATGTTCACTCCTGCACCCATACACAGACAGGTATCGACCATATCCAGAGGCATTGCATTTCCGAGAGTATAGCAGCCGATATCACCGCAGAAGATGGTCTTCTTTCCCTTCATCGCCTGCTTTACTGCATAGAAACTGGCTCGATGCGGACATCCGGCACAGAGTACAGGCGGACGCACAGGAAGCTCCGGCGGAGCTGCTGTTTCTGTCTTCTCCGGCTGTTCCCAGCCCATAAATGCTGCTATATTCCCCCTTACACTGTCACAGGTATTCTCTCCGGCTGTCTTTACGTCTCCGGTGAGCTTGCCGACAATGTGGGTATTCAGGCGGTACTTGCCGCATACGTATGTCAGCTCCCGCTCTATGACAGGATCAAGCTCCTCGATACACAGTACCTCGTCAAGATCTCTGAGGAACTCAAGTGCTGCCTTCTCCGGGAACGGGAAAGGAGTTGAGACCTTGAACAGTGCCGGAGACTCCTTGTCTCTCAGCACCTCCTTCACATAAGTCCAGCTTATTCCGTGGGATGCTACTCCTTTTCTGCACCCGTGTGCAGATGCAGGTATCACAAGATTTCTTCCGTATCCCGAGAACACGTCTGAAAGCTCTGCGTTGCGCTTTTCTATGTTCATATGTGCGTTATATGAGAGCCTTGGGAATATTACCCAGCGTGAAGAGTCCTTCACAAAACCCTCCGGGCTGTTTACACTGTATTCATCCTTGTCCTTCACCTCTATTGAAGCATAGGCGTGACAGACTCTTGTAGTGGGACGAAAGAATACCGGTGTATGATACTTCTCAGAATACTCAAATGCCTCCTGTATCATATCATAAGCCTCCTGTACCGTGGACGGATCAAAACAGGGCAGCTTTGAGAATGAGGCGAAATGACGTGTATCCTGCTCCGTCTGTGATGATATCGGGCCGGGATCGTCTGCAACCATTATCACCATTCCTCCCTTGACACCTATGTACTCCAGGCTCATGAGCGGATCAGAAGCTACGTTCAGTCCAACCTGTTTCATGGTGACCATGCTTCGTGCGCCGCAGTAGGCTGCACCTGCGCCAAGCTCCATTGCTGCTTTTTCGTTTACCGACCATTCTACATATATTTTTCCGTCATTGTTTTTAGCAGTGGTCTCCAGTACTTCGGTCGATGGAGTTCCCGGATAACCGCAGATCAGATTGAGTCCGGCTGCTATAGCGCCTCTGGCTATGGCTGCGTTTCCCATTAAAAATTCCTTGTGCATAATAATACCTCTTTTACGGTTTATTTCATAATTATATTTTACTACTTTACGGGATATTTGTCAATAATTACAGTCTTCATCATACACAAGCACTCTATTCCCCCTTTGCTCCTGCAATGAAGTCCGGAAATAAAAACTTTCATTTTATTTTCTTATAATTGAAATATTTCTGTGATAAAATCGGACTATATAGGCAGAGGACCTCAACGCCTCGTGAAAGGAGGCTTAACCAATGGATGATATATCAATTATTGAACTGTTCCGTAAAAGAGATGAAAGAGCTATTTCTGAGATGAAACAGAAATACGGAAGACTGTGCTGCTGTATTGCAGGGAACATCCTGTCACAGCGTGAGGATGCGGAAGAATGCGTAAACTCTGCCTATTATGAGATCTGGAACAACATTCCCCCTGACTGCCCGGACGACCTCAGAACATACCTGTGCCGTATCGTAAGGAATATTGCCATAAAAAGACTACAGTACAATACCGCAGCCAAACGTGATCCCGGATATACTGTCCCTCTGGACGAGATCGCCGAATGTGTCCCCTCAGCCAGCGGAGATGCAGTGTCAGACAAGGAGCTGGCAGAGGCTATCAGCCGCTTTCTCAGAACTCAGGATCAGAAATACCGCAAGGTGTTCGTCAGGCGCTACTGGTACGGAGATCCGATCTCAGTGATAGCAGAGTATTACGGTATGAATGACAAGACCGTAGCTACATACCTTTTCCGGACAAGAAAAAAACTCAAAGCCTTTTTACAGAAAGAAGGGTACTACTATGAATGAATTACGTTTTCTTGAAGTGATCGGTTTGCTGGATGACGATATTGTAAGAGAGGCATATCCGGACGGTTTGCATGATACTCTTCATAAACCCGCTGTATCCAGGAAAAAAATCTATGCTGTCAGCACTGTGGCTGCTGCGGCTGTTATTACTATCGGAACTGCTGCCTTCTATCATACGCATAAACCCTCAGATATGCTTGATGCCCCTTCTCAATCTGAGGACAAGCTCCCGGATCCGGATAATACCGTTATCAATGCCACAGAGCCCCCGGCAAGCACTGATACCTCAGCCGCTCCGCCTGAGACTCAGACTTTCACACCAACAGCTGTAATAGCTTCTGCTGCTCCTCCGGACAGCAATGTCCCCTCTGAACCGGAATCTGCATCTGCCCCTGCACCCGTCCCGGACAGTAAACATGGTACAGTCAGCAGAGGCTATGCCCACACTCAGTCTGCCGCTGACAGCCGCCCTGCAAGGATCACATCACCAGCTTCTTCACACACAGTCACAACAACTCCGGCGGAGCAAAAGACAGCTCCCGCAGCGGAAACTCCCACTCAGATGCACAAGGTAGGCATCGACATCGAAGGTTGTTATTATCTGCCGTTTTCTGAAACGCTCGATCCCTGGTCAGATAGCTTTGCATCTGAGGAGATACATCATATCGACATCAGAACTTCCGACGGATTCTATCGTCAGCTTGATACTGATGAATACAGCCGGCACGGTATTAACAACGAGGTCACACTCTCCGACTTCGGCGGATACATCGGCAAGGTCGTGGAAGTGGATGATACAGGCAGTCATCACGGCAGCGCAGCAGAATCTCAGGAGCCTGCTCTCGCAGGTGCAGATGTGTACCGGTACGCTCCCAGCGGTGACAACAAAGCCTTTATCATAGTGAAGAAAGACAGACAATGCAGTATTTTCATTGCCGATATTGTAAACACAAGCTCCGGATTCCGGAAGGGACTCGCCTTCTTTAATGTTCAGAGTGCAGACGATATACAGTATATCGAGTACAGTGTAAATACGGCTGTTAACGGACTAATGACAACAGTCAGACAGAACACCATTACAGACACGGACAGGATAAGTGCTTTCTATGATCTGCTTTGTCAGCTACAGCCTGAGGATCACAGCGATCTGCCGGAACATATCGGTACTCCGCAATGGCTTGTTGATGCGTGGGAGAACTACAGAAATAATCCCTCTCCTCCGCCGATTGAAAATTACCGCATAACTATAAAACTGAAGGACGGTACTGCTTTACAGGATATAAACTATCAGCCGTTCCTCGGCAACGGCTATGTGGAATGTATGGAGCAGCTCACTCCGGAGCAGAACAGCGCTCTGAAGGAACTCCTCCGGTAGAACATGAGAAATTATTGCTCTGGCAAATAAAAATCAATAAATAAAATGGTGACTTGTTATTAAAAAAATGTATCTCTTTCCCCCTCCGGCGGGGGGAAGAGATACGAAAAACATATGACGCTTAGCCTTTTCTCAGATCATGATATTTAAAGATGCCCCGGAGACGTCAGCTATGACGTCTCCGGGGTGTTCTATGGCAAAGGGCAAAAACTCTTGGCGTTTGCTATTTGCCGATCTGTACGCAGCAAACTTTAATTTGCGGATGTGCGAGGCACTATAATTCTGCCTGTATCCTTTATTACTCTACCTCAGATAAACACGTACTCATTATCAGTGTTGTACTTCCTGATATGACTGTCTACCGCTTTCGCATCAACATGGTCTCCTATGACGATAAGTACTGCCTGACCGTCAGATACAGACGATACCGTAACTTCCTCCGGCGTGGCATTTACCTTCAGCCAGCCGTCTCCGGATGGCAATGCGCCCTTAATGCGGTATACCCTGCCGCACTCTTTGTCGGCAAAGATGCTGTCAATAAGCGGACGTATACCATCCGCAGGTATCCTCAGACGCATGAAGTAATGCACTCCGCTGAGTATTTCATCAGGACTGTATTTTTTTACATAAGATGAAAGTTTGCAGCCTGCATCCATAAGCATACTATGATCTTCATCTGTCAGCTCATCCCAATTCTTTACAAGCATATCACTTTCCGTAAAACGCCTTGTACAGCTTATGCTCTCCAGTGCGGCATTGAGCTTTGACAATACCCTGTCAGCTTCTCCCTCTGAGCCAGTGTATTTGCTTAATATGAGCTTTCCGCAGCAGGCAGCCTCCGATGCAAACAGATACTCCATCTGATCTGTAAGATCATCAGTGGTTGAGTCGATAACTGTTAGAACGCTCCCGATCTCAAACCACCTGTCAAGCGGCTCATCACGAATAACATCGAAGAACTCGTCCATATCGAATACTCCCGAGGGTTCTACTACTATACGGTCAAAGTGCTGCATCCCCAGTGCTATGAGCTGGGTTCTGAATCTCCTGCGGTGACAGTGCTGGTCACAGCCTCCCGATACCATCTCAAGCTGGCAGTTTTCACTTTTCAGTTCATTCAGCAACAGCATATCTATATTCACAGCTCCAAGATCATTCACAAGTACAGCTATCCTCAGTCCTTCATCAAGCATATGACGGGCGTATTTCAAAAGGAATGTTGTCTTTCCGGAGCCTAAAAGCCCCGTTATAAGATCTATCTTTGTCATAAACCTCTCTCCTTCCGGTTACTATGGCTCCATTTTACCATATTGCGGATGAAAAGTCAATCGCTGCCCAGTTTCTTCAGTCCTTTGGTTATCTCACGGAATACCGGAGCTGCTGCCTGATTGCCATAGCCGCCGTCCTCTGCAAGTACCGTTACAGCATATATCGGTGACTCCGCAGGATAAAATCCCGTTATCCAGCCATGACACAGTTCCTCGCCGTTCCTGCCTATCCGCCCCGTCTGGGCAGTGGAGGTCTTTGCTCCGACGTGTACTCCTCTTGCTGCCGCCTTTGAATCCTTATTATCCCTTACCGCACATATCATCATTTCCCTGAGTTTCCCGGCTGTATCTCTGTCAAGTACCCTCGTTCCCTGAGGAGCTTTCTCGTTCTCAATGTCAGTTCCGTCCGCTGTAAGTCCCTTTATAAGCCTTAAACGGTGCATATACCCTCCACCTGCAATGGCTGCTGTTAGCTGGTTTATCTGTAACGGAGTGGCTGTCAGCTTTCCCTGACCGAAGGAGAAGTTTGCAAGCTCTGCCGGAACGAGCAGTTCATCAGCAGTTGGAAGGACTCCCGCAGAGGCAGTCATTCCTCCGCAGAGAACGTTCTCCCTTCCAAACCCCAGGTCTGCTGCAAGATCACGGAACCTTCCCGGATCAAGGCTCTCTGATAGTTTTATGAAATAGGTATTGCACGAATTTACTATTGCTTCTGTCATGTTCTGTATACCGTGACCGTCTGCCTTGTGACAGTTGAAATTCTGACCGGAGACGTTCTCCCAGCCTTTACAGTCATACACACAGTTCTCCCAGCCCTCTGCTATCCCCTCTGCTGCTGTGACCAGCTTGAATACTGATCCCACACTATAGGAATACAGTACTCTGTTTATCAGTGGGCTGTCATCACTTTCAATTGCGCTGTCTACATCCTTCCAGCTGTAATCCGGACGGCTTACCATGGCGAGGATATCTCCTGTGGATATCTCAGAAACTATTACCGCCCCTTTTTTTATCTTGCAGGCACTCTCCTCGCACAGTGCCTGGATTCGGCTGTCAAGAGTAAGCACTACTCCGGTATTATCCTTTGTGCTGCGGACTACCTCCTTGCCGTTTCCCATCAGGACTCTGCCGCTGCCGTCAACAGTGTAGGTCACGCTGTTCTCTTCCCCTTCTCCACGGAGTATGAAGTCATAGGCAGCTTCAATACCGGATACTCCTCTCCCCTCTGACAAGTATCCAATAACGTGCTGTGCAGACTGTGGATCACTGTAATGTACAGGTATGCTGAATACTGTAAGTCCGTCCGCTTCCTCAGTCCCCTTTTTACACTCGTAGGCAAAAGGTCTGCCCTTGTCGAACTCGCTCAGAAAACTCTCCCGGTCGCAGGCTGTAAAAGACGTCTTTTCACGGTCAAGCACAGAGGGTACAGCTACTGCGACATAGCGATATTCTGCATTTGTCAGCCTTGTCATGTTCCTGTCATATACTGTCCCCTGGCTCTCTCCGGCATTTACAGTCAATCCGGAACGATCAGCGGCTGCCTGTAGGGCTGATTCCGGCGGCTGTACTGCAAGTCTGTAGTAGTTTCCCGCTGCAAGTGCAAAGCTGACAAAGAACCACGCTGTTACTGCTATGATACGGTCTTCTCCGAATTTACGCATAAAAACACCTCCGGGTTATTGTTCCCGGAGGTGCTTTACTTATTCAAGTACTATCGTAAAAGGGCCGTCATTAAGAAGCTCGACCTTCATATCTGCTCCGAAGATGCCTGTCTCGGTATGCTTGCCCTTGCTGCGGCAGTAATCTGTAAAATAATTATACAGTCCCTCTGCCTTTTCAGGCTTTGCTGCCTGTATGAAATTCGGACGGTTCCCCTTGCGGCAGTCTGCATACAGCGTGAACTGCGAGACTACCAGAAGCTCACCGTCAACGTCGCTCAGTGACAGATTTATCTTATCATTCTCGTCTGAGAAGATCCGGAGATTTATTATCTTATCTGCAAGCCGGCGGCAGTCTTCCTCTGTATCGTCAGCTCCTATGCCCAGCAGTACAAGATACCCCTTTCCGATCTTGCCGCACACGCTTCCGTCTACTGTAACAGATGCTGATGTTACTCTCTGCAATACTACCTTCATGACTCACTTCCTTACTACGTCCACCCCGAAGGGCGCAAGCTCCAGCTTTTCTCTGCCTGTTGATGTGATAAGACTGTACATTGGCTTCGGGAGGGCTATCTCCGCCGGCTCATAGGAATTGTTGAAAAAGAAGATATACTCCTCTCTGCCATTGGTACGTGTGGTTACCTCCACGCCCTGTGGAAGTCCCTTCAGTTTTGGTATCCCGGTCTGAGTCATGAGATCCGATGCAAAACTCCCGTAAAAGTCAGAGTAGGCTAAAGTTCCTACGTAGTAGGTAACGCCTGAACAGTAACGGTTCATGGTAACTGCCGGACAGCACATATAGAATCCGTCCCGGTATTCAGCATAGGCTCTTGCTGTGGTCGGCTGTATGACATCACACCACTCACGGCAGGCAAATTCATTTCCGGCATAGTCCCTGATGACTCTTTCATCTCCCCCTATGGCATCGTACTCTGAGATCTCAGCTCCTACAAGCTCCTTGAATACAGTGGGAAGAACGTCGGCAATGCAGTTGTTATGCTCGTCCTTTGCTCCGCTCCGTGCCGTAAGCACAAGAGTTCCGCCGTTGATAACGAACCGGTACAGATTCTCTGTTGCTTTACGGTGAGTTACGTAAAGGGAGGGTGCAATGACCAGCTTGTACCCTGAAAGATCTGCTTCCGGAGATACTACGTCTATATTCGCTCCGAACTGAGTAAATGCACGGTGGAACTGCCTGAGCTGCTCCATATACCAGAAGCCCTCGGTCTGCGGCTGTATATCCAGTGCATAACTGCTCTCAGGAGAATAGAGTATCGCTATATCGGATTCTATCGTGGTATGCTCCAGCATACTCAGCTTTCCGGCAACCTTACACAGCTCCGCAAACTCTGAATAACGGCGGTTGGGTACTCCGCTATGATCGAATATGCCGTGTGAGTGCATCTCTGCTCCGGTCAGAGCTGTACGCCAGCGGAAATGTACAACTGCGTCAGCACCGTGTGCATAAGCCTGGAGAGCATATCCCATTATCTGTCCGGGGACCGGTGCAGGAGACATCGGCTCCCAGCTTCCTGTTGGTCCGCTGAGCTGCTCCATTACCCAGAAATTCTGCTGACGCACTCCTCGCATCAGATCAAGTATCATTGCCTGTGAGTATACTGCCTCCGGATTCCTGGGCAGTCTGATAGGCGGATAGTTGTCATAAGAAACGAAATCCAGCTCACCGAACAGCCTGTAGAAATCCGGTGTATTCGCACTGAAGCAGGTGTTGGTCGTCAGCACCGCCTTCGGGCACTCACGGCGTATCGCTATCGCTATTTCCTTTGAGAAGCCTATGATGCTGTCGTTGCAGAAGCGGTACCAGTCAAGGCAGAGCGCCGGGTTCTGCCATGCCTTGGGATATGCAGTGGGAGGCATTATCTGTGTGGGTGAGCTGTACTCGCCGCTCCATACCACATTTCCGAAAGTCCGGTTCACTGTCCCGATGTCTCCGTACTTATCCATCAGCCAGCTCCGGAATTTCTCCTGACATACCGGACAGGTGCAGGAATAGGCTTCAAGCTCGTTGTCTATCTGCCATGCAACTATTGAACGGTTCGCATTATATCTGCGTACTATCTGACTGGTTATGCGCTTTGCGTAGTCGATGAATACCGGTGAATTTATACAGCGATGCCCACGGATGCCGGTCTGTACCGGAACACCGTCCTCACCTACCCGCACTATCTCCGGATGCTTTTCATACAGCCACAGTGGAGGACAATTTGTCGGGATGCCCATTATTACTCCCAGTCCTACACTTGCACATATCTTCAATACCTCATCCAGCCAGTCGAAACAGTATTCTCCTTCCCGGGGCTCAAGTCTCGACCACGAGAACTCCCCTATCCTTACTATCCGGACTCCGGTCTGTGCCATCATCCTGAGATCCTTCTCCCAGAGTACACTGTCCCACTGTTCCGGGTAGTAATCAACGCCTATGATCATATTCTCACCTCCGGTCAGCCGCCGATAGGATACTCGATCACCTGGCAGTTATCCATATACCAGTTACTGAATTCTTCAGTAGTCATAGGATTGAAATATGTCTCTATGACACGGCATACTCCGCCGTGTGTAACGATAAGGATGTTCTTATCCGTCTTTCCGTATGTTGCGATCAGCTCATCAAGGAGAGAATATACCCTATGTGTCAGCTTCAGCAGCGACTCTCCGGTATTGCCCATTGGCATTCCAAATTCACGCTTGCCCTCAGCAAAGCCTTCTGTATCTCTCGGCTTTCCCTCAAAATCGCCGTAATCCCACTCACGAAGCCTGTTATCGTACTTCACAGGAGAGAGTGTCATACTGTTTGCCTCCTGTGCAGTCTCCTTTGCCCGGCTAAGAGGCGAACAGTAGATCATATCCACCTTGCCCATCTGCCTTAATGTGCCAGCCAGCTTCATTGCCTGCTCGCTTCCGTGAAAGTTCATGGGAATATCCGTAGTTCCGAGGATAAGCTCCTTCTTGTTGTATTCAGTTTCACCGTGTCTTGTAACAAATAATCTCATTATGATTCCATCGCCTTTCTTATCTCTGCCTCAGCATTCTCAAGCATGAGCTCGCTGGGATCCTCGCCGCCCATTATTCTCGCAACTTCCGAGATGCGTCCGGCAAGGTCAAGTTTTGTAACGTGCGTTTCCGTTCTTCCTTCTGCCACTGTCTTTTCTATCATCAGGTGATCGTCTGCCATTACCGCTATCTGTGAGAGGTGGGTTACGCATATGACCTGCCGTACTTTGCCAAGTTCACGCAGCTTTATGCCTATCTTCTGTGCTGCCTTTCCACTGACTCCAGTGTCGATTTCGTCAAAGATCATGGTGGGTATACTGTCACGGTCTGCAATAACACACTTTAATGCAAGCATGATACGTGAAAGCTCTCCGCCCGACGCTATCCGGGCTATCGGCTTCGGCTCTTCTCCCTTGTTTGCTGAAATAAGGAACTCAACAGTATCCATTCCGTTTACTGTGAGCTTTCCCTTCTCGTGACGGACAGCTATTATCACACCTGCCATATTGAGAAATTCAAGTTCGGCAGTAACACGCTCGGTAAACCGCTTCGCAGCTGCTTCCCGCTGATCGTACAGCTCCTTTGCCTGTGCTGTTACCTTATGCAGCAGTTCCTCTCGCTTCTCTGTAAGGTCACAGATCTCCCCTGCACTGCTGTCAAATCCCGAAAGCTCTGCGGATGCGTCTTCATAGAGCTTTACAAGCTCCGTACAGTCCATCATGTACTTCCTCTTGAGCTTGTTCAGTACTCCAAGACGTTCACGGATGTACTCCAGTCTCTGTCCGTCAAGCTCAACATTATCGGCATACCTGTCAAGCTCTGAGGCTATATCTGCTATCTCGATCTCAGCTGCACAGAGTCTCTCATACAGGGCACTCACCGCAGGGAACTGCTCCGTAAGCGGGATAAGCTCACGCTCTGCTGAAACTATCATCTCTCCTGCCGCTTCTTCGCCTGATACTGCCTGTGAAGCAGTCCTGAGAGCAAGTATTATCTTCTCAGAATCCCTTGCAGCAGCGTACTCCTGCTCAAGTCTGTCATCCTCGCCTGCTTCGGGCTTTACCTTCTCGATGTCGGCTATGACTTCATTGAGATAACGTGTACGCTCCAGCCTTGAAGCCTCCTGATGCTTCAGATCACTGAGTCTGCGTGAGATCTTCTGAAGCTCACGGAAGGTCTCACGATAACGCTCCAGGTGTGTATTGTCTCCGCTGAAGCTGTCAAGTATACCAAGATGCTTCTCGCTGTCCAGGAGCACCTGATTGTCATGCTGTCCGTGTATATTTATAAGCATTGTTCCAAGCTCACGCAGAAGCGACACTGCCGCAGTCCTGCCGTTTATCCTTGCAACGCTTCCGCCGTCTGCACTTATCTCACGGGTTATGGTGATCTCACTGTCATCATGAGCTATTCCAAGCTCATCAAGCCGCTCGCAGACCTCCGGGGACAGCTCAGTGAAAAGTGCAGTTATTACCGCTTTATCGCATCCGGTGCGTACTATGTCCTTTGTTGTCCTCTGTCCGAGAACTGCATTGATACCGTTGATGAGTATGGATTTTCCTGCTCCGGTCTCACCGGTGAATATATTCAGCTTTCTTTCAAGCGGTATCACAGCTTCCCGGATCACCGCAAGATTCCTGATGTAGAGTTCCTTCAGCATATTGGCTCCTTACAGATGCTTCCCTGCATTCGGGAACAGCTCGCTGCGGAATTTCTTCGACAGCTTCTTGGCATCAGCTTCGCTGCGTACAAGTATGAATATGGTATCATCGCCGGCTATAGTCCCCACCACGCCTTCATGACTCACGGAATCAATGGCTGCACACGTACCCTGTGCCATACCCGTCCGGCATTTGAGGACTATGGTATTCATTGCGTAATCAACTGCTATGACCGACTCGGCAAAAAGACTCTTTTCTGCCGCTGCCGTTGCCGGAAGCGTATACCTGTAGACTCCGTTCGCATCACGCTGCTTTATCAGCGAGAGCTGCTGTATATCACGGGAAAGAGTCGCCTGAGTAGTCTTTATCCCACGTTCCTCCAGGAGCTTTATAAGCGTTTCCTGTGTTGCTACCGGTCTTTCATTTATTATTTCAAGTATTATATCCTGTCTGCGGTTTTTCATAGGTTAACCTCACTTTATTGGTCTGCACAGCTTCCTGCAAAGTGATTCGTGGAAGGAGTTGCCTATAAGATCAATGAATTTCACATTATGCCTGCCACGGCATATGTCCACGGATTCGCCCTCGCCGAGCTTTCGCTCCAGGTCGCCGTCAACTGTGACAACCATTCCGCCTCCGGAAGTCCTGTCTGTGATGCACAGCTTCCTCCCCGGAGAGAACAGTGTGGCACGGGAGAAGAGGGAATGCGGACAAATAAGCGTCATTTCGATACATTCCAGATCAGGCTCGATGACCGGTCCTCCTGCGGACAGCGCATAAGCCGTCGATCCTGAGGGCGTGCTGAACAGTACTCCGTCTGCCCTGTATCTGCCTGTAAGATAACCGTCAGCGCAGACGTCAAAATCACATATCCTGAAACTGCCGGATCTGGCTGCTATCTCGTTGAGAGCTGTAAAGCTGGTATCTCCGTCCTCAGTATGAAATGTAACGTCAAGTGTCATCCGCTCGGATACCGAGTAGTCCCCGGTCTTCAGCCGGTAAAGGTTGCTGAGCTGATCCGCTTCCAGTCCGGCAAGGAATCCGAGCGTTCCGGTATTTATTCCGAGGAGCTTGGTATCTGTGCCTATCAGGTACTTGGCACAGCGGAGTATCGTTCCGTCTCCGCCGATCGCTATTACAAAATCTGAATCCTTTGCCGATTCACTTATATCCTCGAATTTCACAAATCCCTTGTCCGCAAATTCATTTCTGAATTCTCCGCTTACGGCGACCTCGATCCCTGCTTTGTCAAGGACATCACAGGTCTCTCTTGCACAGGGAAGCGCATTTTTCTTCTGGAAATTCGGATAGAGTGCTGCCTTCATCGTTTCCCCTTTCTCACAGTTCCCCGAAGGCTTCGTCTACAAGCCTGCGGAAGTCCTGAGCCGGCAAAGCCGCTGAGTCCTCTCCTGTAGTCAGCTTCACCAGGTATTCTATATTTCCGCTGCCGCCCTTTACCGGCGACCACGTATATTTCTCAGGTACAAGCCCTATACTGCGGGCAAAGCTGTCGATCTCATTGAGTACCCTGACGTGTACCTTTCTGTCCTTTA
This sequence comes from Ruminococcus sp., assembly GCA_003488415.1. Classification (GTDB taxonomy): domain Bacteria; phylum Bacillota; class Clostridia; order Oscillospirales; family Ruminococcaceae; genus Ruminococcus. The sequence goes on from DNLQ01000079.1 coordinate 14,876, forward strand.
CTATGCCGTGCTTGCCTATATCCTTCCGTCCAGCCTCAAACTGAGGCTTTATAAGTATAGCCGCACAGCCGTTCTCCTTCATTAGCTCCCGAATCACCGGAAGTACCGGTGCAAGGGAAATAAACGAGACATCTGCACAGATAAAATCTGCCCTTCCGCCTGTGTTCTCCGGAGAGAGACTGCGTATATCAGTGCCTTCCATATTTACTACACGGCTGTCGCTGCGGAGAGTATCTGCAAGCTGACCGTGTCCAACATCTACAGCATATACCCTTTCTGCGCCTCTTTTCAGCAGAAGATCAGTGAAACCGCCTGTGGAGGCTCCGATGTCGATACATACCATGCCTTCCGGATCAATGCCGAATACATCCAGTGCCTTTTCCAGTTTCAATGCGCCCCTGCCTACGTACAACTCCTGCTCTGAAGAGCTTATCTCGTCACCCTCAGCCACCTCAGCCGAAGCCTTCCTTGCAGTCCTTCCGTTGACTGTCACAGCACCTGCGGAGATCATCTCCTTGGCACGCTCACGGCTGCGGGCTATTCCTCTTGCCACAAGCTCTGCGTCAAGTCTTGCCATCAGCCTTTATCCTCTTTTCAACGTATTCAGCCATCTTCTCACCTGTAAGTCCCAAATGGTCAAGACACTCCATGACAGATGCCTGCTTTACAAATTCGTGTATAGCTACACGGCTGTAATCTGCCGTATATCCGTTCTCTTCAAGAAGTTCGCCCAGCTTCTCGGAAATACTTCCGCAGCTCATAGCCTCCTCGAAGAAAACTATGGTATCGTATCCGTTTATCTCGCTTATTATCTCCTCAGCCAGAGGGAATATCCTTGTGAGCTTCATAACATCGCATACTATTCCCTTGCTGCCGAGGATCCTCTGAGCCTTACAGACCTCGCCGAAGCAGCGTCCGTAGGATATAAGCAGTATTCGGCTGCCGCCGCTGGTGATGATGATATGCTCGGTGGTAAGTGTTACTGATGAACACTGTGTGTCCTCAGATCCTCTGGGATACCTTACAGCTACAAGTCCGGTGTCCTCAAAAACCGCACGGTTAAGGCACATCTTCATTTCTTCATATCCGCAGGGGGAATATATTACCGTTCCCGGTATAGTCGTGAGCATCGGGATATCAAGCAGTCCCTGATGCGTCTCGCCGTCCTCTCCCACTATTCCTGCACGGTCTATGCCAAGCACCAGATGAAGTCCGCCGATAGCTATATCGTGAACGAGCTGATCGTAAGCCCTTTGGAGAAATGAGGAATAGACTGCAAAGACCGGTATCATTCCCATTGAGGCAAGTCCCCCTGCAAAGGTGACTGCGTGCTGCTCTGCTATGCCCACATCAAAGAACCGGTCAGGAAATTTCTGTGCAAAGTACTGGAGTCCTGTACCATACTTCATCGCTGCGGTTATGGCGCAGATGCTGCTGTCCATTTCGCCAAGCTCACGCAGCTTCTTTCCGAACTCAGATGAATAGGAATCCTTGGCGGATACCTCCGGATTACCGGTCTCGATATCAAAGCGTGAGATGCCGTGATACTCACCGGGATTTGCTTCTGCCGGAAGATAACCCTTACCCTTCTTGGTCTGGACGTGTATGAACACGGGAGCGTGTATCTTCTTTGCCATACGCATGGCTTCATCAAGGTCTTCCATTTCATGTCCGTTAATAGGTCCCAGGTAGACGAAGCCCATATCCTCGAATATTGTAGTCTGCAATACCGTTGACTTCACAACATCCTTGAAGCGCTTGATGCCCTTTGCCATTTTGTTTCCTACTGCCGGGAGCTTATTGATGTTACGCTCCACCTTACGCTTGGTATCTAGATACTTTTCTGTATTCCTCAGCTCTGTCAGATACTTTGCAAGAGAACCTACATTGCGTGAAATAGACATTTCATTGTCATTAAGGATAACTATAAGATTGCTGACGGATTCCTTTCCTGCATTGTTCATCGCCTCGTAGAACATACCTCCGGTCATTGCGCCGTCACCTATGACTGCGACCGTATAATTATCCTTTCCCTGGAGCTTCATGGCTTCAGCTATTCCGCAGGCAACTGATACGGAATTGCTGCTGTGTCCGGAAATACAGGTGTCATGCTCCGATTCACAGGGCTTGGGAAATCCGGAAATACCGTCCTTCTGACGAAGCGTGGAAAATCTGTCTGCTCTGCCGGTAAGTATCTTATGGACATACGCCTGATGTCCCACATCCCAGACGATCTTGTC
>DNLQ01000119.1 GCA_003488415.1 Ruminococcus sp.
CGTATAATCAACGCACTCAAGAAGAGCGGATTCCACGCTACATTCTTCTACGTAGGCGATTGGATCACTCGTGCAGGTGCAGGCGGAAACGCTGAGGTACAGTACGCATTCGAGTCCGGCATGGAGATCGCTAACCACACCAAGACTCACCCCTACCTGTCAAGACTCGGTTCTGAGGCTGCTATCAAGTCTGAGGCTGATTCAACACACGCACAGCTCAAGTCAATCATCGGTGCTGAGCCTTCAAGACTGCTTCGTCTCCCCTACCTCGATTACAATTCTCAGGTACAGTCCGCTCTTAAGGATTATCCGCTCATCACAGACAGAGTTGATACTCAGGACTGGAACAAAGCTTCCAAGGATCAGATCGTCAGCACACTCAAGGGTGCTATGAATACAAACCTGAACGGTGCTATCGTTCTTTGTCACGAGACTTACGATTCAACAGCCTCAGCTATGGAGGAGATCCTTCCTTACCTGAAGTCTCAGGGCTGGCAGGTCGTAACGATCTCAGAGATGTTTGCTGTAAAGGGCAAGCAGCTCGTAGGCGGTCAGGTTTATACCGGCTGCTGATAATCAATTTGCCATTCACACATTCTTAATTATCCCCAAATTTTTCCCTGAAGAAGAGGCCGCAAGGTCTCTTCTTTCTTTATGTACTCTTTATGCGGTATTTCCGGCTTTTCTATTTCTGTTACGTACAGAAATCCTAAGTCCAATTTGTTGAATATATCCAAAGTTACTGCGTAACTCTTTACAATTTCCAAAAAGTATACTATAATTATATTAGCATAAGTTTATGCAAGACTTAAAGGGGGGATAGTATGATCAAGCATCTTTCAGGAGATTACGAGACCGTTGAGTATGACAGCCAACGCTCAGTAATGCTCTATGACAACGTTCAGACAGAGGCATATCCTGTACACTGGCACAATGCTGTTGAGCTGATCATGCCCCTTAAAAACCCGTATACAGTCAATGTTGCCGGAGTTGATTACACTATGCAGGAGAATGAGATCCTTTTCATACCTGCCTGCGTCCTTCACAGTATGGAAGCGATTCCCGGAAGGCGTCTTATCTTCCAGTGCGATAACTCAGTCCTGGGTGATCTGCCTGTGCTGGAGCCGGTAATGCGTGCGCTCAGCAGTCCTATACTCATCACTGATGAGTATAACAAGGATACCCGCAGGCTGGCAAAGAAAACCATGCTGGATATCTTTTCACTGTATAACACACATAACGAGCTTTCAGATGTGAGGATATATTCCCTTGTAGTTGAGCTCCTTACCTCTATAAGAGAGCATCAGCTCGAGCAAAGCAAGATAGACATGGACTGCGACGACGATACTATCACCGAGTACAGCGAGAAGTTCGGGATCGTTTTCAAGTACATCGACAATAACTATATGTACGACATAACTCTCGATCAGCTTGCAGATGTTGCCGGCTACAGCAAATACCATTTCTCACGTATCTTCAAGCAGTATAACTCCATGTCATACCTTCAGTATATCAACGCACGGCGTACAAAGGCTGCCGAGCATCTGCTCCTTGATCCGGATATACCGATCACCGAGGTAGCCATGCGCTCCGGCTTCAAGAGCCTGACCACGTTCAACCGCATTTTCAAGGATATAAAGCACTGTACTCCTACAGACTTCAAAAAGCTGTATGCAGTTCACTGAACAAAGAAAACGCCCTGAGAGATCAGGGCGTTTGTTTTATATTGTGAACCTCAGAAATGCTATAATCTGAAAAGCTGCTCACCGTGGAGCGGATCATAGGGCTTCAGCTTCAGCTTCCTGCCGCATACCTCCAGCACCCTTCCCTCCGGATCATTCACCGGTGACAGCGTGAAGAGCCCGTCACGGCGGTGGGCTGCATTAAAAAGCATCTTGGTAACGGTTATTTCAGACTCAACTGACGGATTGACTCCGTGCAGGCTGATCCCCTCCGGAGCTATCTTTACAGATAATTTTGCTGCATCCGGAATAAGTCTCACTTCACTGCCTGCGGAAACATAATGCGCTTCATCACACGATAAAGAGGTGTCACGGTAGAACCTCAGCAGCAATGCTGCTGTCACATTCTCAGTGTATCGCAGTCTCTCCGTGATCTCCGAAAAAACATCCTCACATATCCTGTCAAGCTCCGCACCGGTACCCTCTGCTATCTTGTTCAGCGACTCGCTGAATGATGAATGTTCACGGAATATGCCCTGTAGTTTTCTTGCATCATCAATGTTAAACTCCGGCATGAACTCAGGATAGACCGCCTCCCCGAGCTTCTCGTAAGACCTGTGGACGCTCTTCCATATTGAAGCATAGGTCATACCGGCACAATGAGGCGGACAGCATATATCAGCAGCCATATGAACTGCCCTGCCAAGCATTGCAGCACCCTCGGAAACAAATCCGGCACAGTACATGGAAAGAGCCATTGTATAACTCTCCTCCAGCATAGTCCTGGCACTTCGGTACTTTCCTCTGCCGTTGGCATAACAGTCGTTCACGGGATTGCGTTTCTTTCCGCTTGGCTTAACCGCACAGTAGTAGTGCAGTCCGGTGCCGTTCTGGAAGTCCCCTTTCTCATCCGGGATCTTCACAGTGCTGAGCAGATCACTCACCACCGGAAGGTAAAAATCCTCTGTCTCCGGCAGAAGGCGCTTTGCAGCTACAAGTCCGTTCAGCAGCAGAGTCTTATGGACGTCCTTCTTTGGCAGAGTCCGCTTTGCGCTGTATTCCGCCGTCAGCAGATCCATCGCCCTGACAGCCCTTCTCCATTTTCCCATTCCCATTCCCCTTCAGTCAGCATTTTTCCCGATGCGGCTGCTCAGTCCGTAAAGCAGCTCACCTGTCCGGTCATACGGGTGTTTTCATAGCAGATAGTATATCTATTATACACCATCTATACAGATTAGTCAATCTTTCGGCAAGACTCCGCGCGATGAAGGCACTCCCGCACTCCCATATCTCAGCATAAAAAGACATCTGCTCCGGTCCCTTGCGGTAATGCTGAACAGATGTCTTTTTATTGCCATAAGACAGATATACGTTTTTCATTCTCAGCCGTCAGCTCAGATCTCATCCATGTATCCTGACCGATCCGTTTCCTGTGGTCTGACAGCTATAGTATCCGGTGCTGAGATCTCTTCCATATCCCCTGCACCCTGATTGCGCTTTCTTATCTCTTCAACCTCAATGGCGTACCTATCCTTGATGTCGCTCTGTATCATGTCAAGCTCATGTTCGGTCTGTCTTTCGTTGAAGTACGGGAAGCCGTATTGCTGCTCCAGCCAGCGGTACTTCATATTTGCCGGCAGTGATATTACAGCGCATATGACTGACGCAATAAATAACAGTTCAGAAACAGCTCCCATAATGAATGACGCATTGACAGATTTTGCAAGAAGCAAGGATATCAGCGCCAAAGCAGGTGCTGCCAGCGAAAAAATGTCGATCTTTTTGTACACTCCCACAACTCCGAGGTACCATACAGCACCGGCAGATAAGAATATTCCTGCAAATTTCAGCACTTCTCCGCTGGATATCGACATCACTATCATAAGAAATGAAGCAAGCATGATCAATGCACATAACACACAGTATACCTTTGATACCGTGTTATGCACCTTCTCACATTTTTTGAGCATACTCCTGTTTTTATAAAAATCGCTGGTGTTTTCCATTTTTTCTCTCCTGTAATGTAACTATCTGCAATGAAGGTGAATATAATGTATTGTCAGACGTCTGAAATATTTGTAAGGATGCCTGCCGGAGATATATCAATTGTACCGAACGAAGGCGGTGTTCCGTCATAAGGTATGGAACAGCTTCCGGGATTCATTATGTAGATACCGTTCTCGTACTTATTGTACCGGGTGTGGGTGTGACCGTAGAGGACTATGTCACATCCAAGCATCTCAGCGTTACGCTTCAGTATCTCAAGGTCGTTCTTTACAGCATGCCTGTGACCGTGTGTTGCAAAGAGCTTATGCCCGTCCGGCAGAGGGAGTACTATGAACGTCTCGCTCAGACTGCCGATATCACAGTTGCCGCAGACGTGTATCACCTTCTCGGTATACTGTGGGTAGTTTATAATAAAATTATCCACATCACGCTCACCGTCTCCAAGATGGATGAACCAGTCAGCGTCGGCATTGCGCATAAAAACGGAGCTAAGCGCTCTGTAATCGCCGTGGGAATCGGAAACAACTATTATCCTCATCAGATCACTCCTATTGATTGATACATTTATTATATCATACATCCCGGAGAATTGCAATAGAATATCAGAAGAGGAAACAGATCGCTGCGCTGCCGCTGTCCCGGATAAGTAAACCGCCGCTTTCATTTTCTCCGGCAATGAAGGCGATAACAAGAAACACTTTCTTACAGGATAAGCTGCGTATTTGTCTGTTACTTTATATTCACGCAGATCAAATGGAATCAAGGAGGTTTTTATGGCTAATAATATTGATCCTAAACAGCTCGGAGGTCTTCTCCAGGCAGTGAGCAAAAAGATCGGAGTCCCGGCAGATCAGCTCCGCAGGGAGCTTGAAGCCGGCAAGTTTGACAGCGCTCTTGCTGCCATGAACCAGAGCGATGCCGCTAAATTCCGCCAGGCTGCAAATAATCCTAAGCTGGTGGAAAAGATGATGAGTACTCCCCAGGCAAAGGCTCTGTACAAGAAGCTCTCCGGAGAATGAGGGCAGTAAGTTGGAAGAAAAGAACGATATAGCCGAAAAGATAGGCAGTCTACTCTCAGACGAGGAAAGTCTTAAACAGATAACCGAGCTGGCATCCATGTTCATGTCAGGCGGTGATGAAGAAAGCTCCGGGGAGAGTGCTGACGTACAGACTGAGGGCAGCTCCCCGGACTTCGGAAGTATGATAAAGCTCGCCGGACTTGCCGGAGCTATGACTCAGAAAGACCGCAACGCCGAGCTCCTGCTCGCCCTTCGTCCGCATCTCGGCGAGGAAAAACAGAAGCGTGTTGACAAGGCGGTAAAGCTGCTGAAGCTGCTGGCAGTATGGAATATCGCAAAGGAAAACGGTTTGCTGAAGGACATTATGTAGGAGGTGGAGACGGTGGCAGGCAGGTACACAGATGAGGAAGGCGGAAAGCTGCACCGCATCTCACACTACTCACCGGACGGAGAAGGTGATATTCCGCCGGAGGGGAACGCTCCCCCCTGCCATGCTCCGGAAAATTCCCGGCACAGCAGCTTCATCTCTGGAGTGCTCGGCGAATTTCTCGGAACAGTCCCCGACCGTGACTCTCTCCTTATCGCCGCAATACTCCTTCTGCTGATACGTGAAGGAGGCGATATCCGCCTTATACTTGCACTTGCCTATATACTGCTATGAACAGGAGGTCAATATGGATACTGAAAACATCTTCTTCACTGCCTGCGGTGCAGCAGTGCTGATAATGCTGATATACTACCGGCGAAGGAAGCGCCGTCCCGGTTCAGCCTTATTCGGCGCTCTTACCGGACTTGCATCCCTTATGCTGGTGAACTGCTTCGGCAGCTGCATTAATGCGGATGTGCCGCTGAACCTATTCAACATCTTCGGAAGCACTGTACTCGGTGCGCCTTTCGTAGTCTGCATTACTGTCCTCAGAATGCTGCCGCCGGTATAAAAATAAAAAGAAATCTCATTTTACTCTTCCTTTTTTCCTGATGATATGATATAATAGTAATAATAATAATAATACATATCACGCTGAGAGATCAGCTTGTAACAGGAGGTTAAAATGGCTTCAGATAACAGCATCCGGCGAAAACCTGCACGGTATACCAGAGAGAGATACCTCACGTCATTCCTGCTCGGTTTCCTGATTTTTTTCCTTTGTACCCTTCCGATACTCATTTACGAAAAGGGATACTTCATCTACTGCGGCGACTTCATTCTCCAGCAGATCCCATTCTTAAATCTCCTGAATGATTCTGTAAGGAGCGGTCAGTTCGGCTGGAACTGGCTCACCGACCTCGGCTCCGACCTTCTCGCATCCTACTCCTTCTACCTCATCGGAAGCCCCTTCTTCTGGATAACAGTACTGCTTCCACGGTCACTGGTAACATTTTCGATACCGGTGATCCTCGCCTTAAAACACGGTATAGCCTCAACAACGGCTTATGCCTATATCCGCAGATTCGTCCGCAATAAGAATGCTGCGCTCATTGGCGGTCTCCTGTATTCATTTTCAGGCTTTCAGTTATATAACATCTTCTTCAATCATTTCCATGATGTTACCGCCTTATTTCCGCTTATGCTCATCGCAATGGAGGAGAATATCAATAACCGCAGACGGGGCTGGTTCGCTGTGATCGTTGCTGTCATGGCTGTTCTCAACTACTACTTCTTCTGCGGACAGGCTGTGTTCCTTATCCTCTATTACCTTATCCGTATGAAAGCTCCGGATTTCCGCACATCATGGAAGAAATTCTTCCTGCTGCTCGCTGAGGCTCTTATCGGTACAGCCCTGGCTGCATTCATCCTGCTGCCCTCAGCTCTTGGATTACTCGGAAACGATCGTATCAATGACCTCCTGTACGGTCTCGATACCGTTATCTACAGGGACGATACTACTATATGGCGTATTATACAGACTTTCTTCATGCCATCAGATCCCCCTTCAACTCCCATACTCTTTATCTCGGAGTACGGAAAATGGTCTTCAATAGGAGGATATTTCCCGCTGTTCGGTATGCTGGGAGTGATAACCTATATGTATACCCACAGAAAACACTGGGCTACACGCATGGCGTGGCTGTGTATCATTTTCGCCATGATCCCTTTCCTCAACAGCCTTTTCCAGACTGCCAACGGCTACTACTACGCTCGCTGGTTCTATATGCCGATACTCATATTTGCATTGATGACCGCAAGAAGTCTCGACGAGGAAAATGCGGATTTTGTGCCGGCAATAAAGATCTCAGCTGTGATGCTGGCTGTGTTTGCAATTATTTCACTCCTGCCCGACAAGGCGGACAAGGATACAGTGATATGGTTCTCTATGACAGATGAAACCGGATTCTTCTACATCACCCTCGGTATAGCTGCACTCAGTCTCCTTATCGCCGGATACATCCTTGACGCCAAAAAACGAGGATACCGCATAGGTGCGGCAGCTGTGCTGACTACCGCTGTTTTCTCCGCAGGCTGCGTCTGCTCCACGATCTACTTCATGGCAAGCACTCCGGAATGGGCTGAGTCTTACATCAGAACCTACATAGACGGAGAAGATACCGTTTACGAAAAACCTGCAAATGATAACTTCTTCCGTTCCGATACCACCGAAACTATCGAAAACTGCACAATGATATGGGGACTACCTTCCATTCGTGCCTTCCACAGTGTCGTATCACCGTCCATAATGGAATTCTACAACACTATCGGCGTAGTGCGTGACGTTGCATCACGTCCCGATATGAGCCACTATACTATCCGTGGACTTCTTTCAGTAAAATATATGTACCGTATGCCTGTAGAAGGATACAGCTATTCAGATCTCAGGAACGCCGAAAAGAGCTCCTCCGATCCGGGCACCGACGAACTGCTTAAAAAACTCAACAACGGAAGCCAAAAGAAAGAGATCAACGCAGAGAAGGAGGATCCGACAGAATATCTCCCCGGCTTTGAATACCTCACAGAAAGAAACGGCATTGAGATATACGAGAACAAGCTGTTCGTACCTATGGGATTTGCCTATGACAAGTATATCACCGACCGCCGCTCTGACGAGATGTCAAAGGAACTGCGTGAAAAACTGCTTATGAAGATGCTTGTGCTGACCGATGAACAGGCAGAGAAATACAAGGACATCATCTCTGAGGCATCAAAGGACGAGCAGCATACGCCCTCAAAGGAGGACTACGAGGATTGGTGCAGAGAAAAACAGGCTCAGTCATGCAGCAGTTTCTCCTATGACTCCCACGGCTTCAATGCCGAGATAACCCTCGACAGACCGTCACTGGTATTCTTCAGCGTCCCCTACAGCAAGGGCTGGAGCGCTAAGGTAAACGGCATGGACACCGACGTTGAAAAGGTATCCTACGGATTCGTCGCTGTAAAGTGCGGCAAGGGCACAAGCAAGATCACCTTTGACTATGAGACTCCCGGACTCAGGACAGGCGCTATCATATCCTGTCTGGCATTTTTCCTGCTGACAGGCTTCGTTGCAGTATGCAGGATAACCGCCGGAAACAGCGGCTGCTACACATCATCCCACTGCTATGACTATGAATCAACTATGGGAGTTCCCGGTTCTCAGCTCTATTGCAGCCCACCGGAAAAGAAGAAAAAGAAGAAAAAAAGCAGCAAAAAAACTGCCGCAAAAAAATAACAGGAGGTCAAACTATGCATCTTGAAGAAAAGCAGCTCTCCAGTGAGCTTATATACGAAGGCCCTATCTTCACTATTACCCATGATACCGTTGAACTTGAAAACGGCAAGACCGCAATCCGTGACGTTCTTCACCATAACGGCGGTGTCTGCGTCATTCCCGTCACCGAGAACAACGAGATCTTCCTCGTTAAACAGCTCCGCTATCCATTCCGTCTCGTAACCGTGGAGGTGCCTGCCGGAAAGCTGGAAAAAGGCGAAGACCACGCCGAGTGCGGAAGACGTGAGCTTCTGGAGGAGACCGGCTGCACTTGCAGCGAGTACGTCTACCTGGGAAAAATGCTCCCCACTCCTGCATACAATACCGAGATAACATATATGTACCTGGCACGGGGACTCTCCTTCAGCAAGCAGTCCCTGGATGCTGACGAATTCCTGGACGTTGAACGTGTACCCCTTTCCGAAGCTGTGAAGCAGGTAATGGACGGCACTATCACCGACGGAAAGACTCAGATAGCTATACTCAAAGCTGCCAGGATAATAGGTATATGACAAAACGAAAAGGACGTCCGCCGGACGTCCTTTTTCCCTCTCTGTTCATACGAAAGATCTTTAAGTCGATGTCAGATCTTTGCCTCTGTTTATTCACCAATAGCCTCAGCTTCAGCTATTCCGTCTGCCTCTGCTTCAGTTATTGCAAGCTGTCTTTCATAAGCCTCGAGTATATATTCCTCGAACTGCTTTCTGGCGGAAGAAGAAATAGGGTGTACGATGTCACGGAATACTCCGTTCTCATCCTTTCTGCTGGGCATAGCAACAAATACCCTCTCATCGCCCTGTACTACCTTGATGTCGTGAACTGCAAGCATGTCATCGATCGTAACTGAAACAACTGCCCTGAGTCTTCCTTCAGTCATGATCTTTCTGATTTTTACGTCTGTGATTTCCATTCTCAAAACCTCCTTTGTCATCACCATAATATTGTGTGACGCTTTACTCACAGTAAGAATTCTGCGTTAATCCACACCATTAAGGTTAAATATTTCACGCATACTCTTCCGTACAATGATAATTATAATACATTCTAACGAAAATTGCAAGTATTTTCTAAAAAGATTTGAAAAATCATTTTTTAAACAAATTTCAACGGTGATTAACGGAAAATTTTATAGGAACAAATATTTTTTTTATGAAAATTCCACTTGAAATACGACACATAATATTGTATAATAAAAGTGATACGTAAAAATAAGGTCGTTTTGTGACTTGTTTATCCGGCAGCATAGTCAGGATAACAATTTCTTTACTATCGCTGCATATATCGTCCGGCTTTTATACGGCGCAGTTTCATATAATGATAAACTTTTATCTGGAAGGATTGATCGGTTTGGATAATAATATCCTGCATGGAAAAAAACACATACATTTCATCGGTATAGGCGGTTCAGGTATGTATCCGCTCGCTCAGATACTCCACTCCCAGGGCTACTATCTCACAGGTTCTGATAACAACGAGACTGAGACTCTTGACGCCGTAAGAAAAATGGGGATACCCGTTTTCATCGGTCAGGCAGCAGAAAACATCAAGGGTGCTGACCTTATCGTACACACTGCCGCTATCATGGAGGATAACCCTGAGCTTATGGCTGCAAGAGAAAGCGGAGTTCCGGTCCTGGAAAGAGCTGATCTGCTGGGTATCGTTACCACCTGGTTCAGCGATGCTGTGTGCGTTTCCGGAACTCACGGAAAAACCTCTACCACTTCTATGATAACTCAGATCCTCTGGACTGCCGGTGTGGATCTCTCTGCCTATATCGGCGGAAAACTCCCCTGTATCGGCGGAAGCGGCATCGCCGGAAAAAGCGATGTGTTCGTGTGCGAATCATGCGAGTTCCAGGATCACTACCTCAAACTGTCTCCGGATATCTCTGTCATCCTCAACATCGACGCCGATCACCTGGATTACTTCGGCACTCTTGAAAATGTTATCGCTTCATTCCGCAAATTCGCCGGAAATACTTCAAAGCTCCTCGTCATCAACGGCTCCGATGAGAATACCCTGAAGGCTGTGGAGGGCATTGACAAGGACATCATTACCTTCGGTAAGGACGATTCCTGCGATTACTACCCTGAGAACGTCGTACACGACGGTATGCTCACCACCTATGACGCTGTATACAAGGGCGAAAAGCTGGGTACTGTTACTCTCCACGTTGCCGGTATCCACAATGTACTCAACTCCCTGGCAGCTATCGCAGTCTGCCGTTACCTCGGCATTGACTTCTCTTTCATGCAGAAGGGACTGGAGGAGTTCGGCGGCGCTAAACGCCGGTTTGAGAAAATGGGTTACGAAAAGGGTATCACTGTAGTCGATGACTACGCCCACCACCCCACCGAGCTTGAAGCTACCCTGAAGGCTGCAATGGAAATGAATTACCGCAAGGTGTGGGCTGTTTTTCAGCCGTTTACCTTCAGCCGCACAAGCCTTCTGCTTGACGACTTCGCAAGAGTCCTCCAGATACCGGATCACGCTGTACTCACAGACATCATGGGAAGCCGTGAGAAAAATACCTACGGCATCTTCACCCGCCACCTGGCTGAAAAGATCCCCGGATGTATATGGTTCCCCCAGGACGAGAGCGCTGAGTGGACCGATGAGAGAAAGTACTTCAACTTCGGTCAGGTTTGCGATTATATATGTGAGAACGCCCAGGCAGGTGATCTTGTTATCACTCTCGGCTGCGGCGACGCATACAAGATAGCCAAGATGGTGCTGAAAAAACTGGCAGAGGAGGATCATGATGTCAAGTGAGAAGAAGAATAAAGAGCTTGAGGTCTTCAACTTCATAAAAAGCCGGCTCAGTGAGGGCATATCTCCGTCAGTCCGTGAGATCATGGATGCCGCCGACTTCAGATCTACCTCTACGGCACACCGGTACATCAATACCCTTGTGGAAAAGGGACTTATCGAAAAGACAGGCAACCTCAACCGTTCCCTGAGACTTCCGAACAGCTCCGCCGCAACTATACCCGTAATGGGTACTGTCACCGCCGGTCAGCCTATAACTGCTGTTCAGGACATCACCGGCTACGTCAGCTTTGAGCTGCCCGGCAGCGATCCCAATGAGCTTTTCGCTCTCAGGATCAAGGGTGAGAGCATGATAAATGCAGGTATCCTCGATGGCGATATCGTGATCGTCGAAAGAACCGGATACGCTGAGAACGGCGATATAGTTGTCGCCTTCGTTGACGGCGAAGAGGCTACCGTGAAGCGCTTCTTCAAGGAGAAAGGTCATTACCGCCTCCAGCCTGAGAATGATACAATGGAACCGATAATCCTGGAAGACGTCGAGGTCCTCGGTAAGGTCATCGGTCTGAAGAGATATTACTAAAGGAAGGTAAATCTATATGCTTAACGAAGTAAAAGTTGTGATATGCGGAAAAGAGTATAAGCTCCGCACTGCTGAATCACCGAATTACGTTTTCTCCCTTGCCCGTACCCTCGAAGGAAAGATCAACGGACAGATGAGCGGAAGCAGCAGCACCTCTCCCTATACTGCATCCATTATGATCGCACTGAGCCTGCTGGATGACCTCAATAAGGCTAATCAGCAGCTTGATAATATCCGTGCCCAGACCAAGGAGTACGTAAGCGAAGCCGGTAAGACACGTATCGAGCGTGACGCAGCCCTCAAAGAGATCGAGGTGCTCAAGTCAAAGATAGAGCAGCTTGAGAATATGGTAAAGCTCAGACAGCTCAAGGACAGCATCTGATGAAGCGTCCGGAGCTCCTTGCTCCTGCCGGCAGCATGGAGACACTTACCGCCGCACTGCGCTCAGGCGCAGATGCTGTTTATGCCGGAGGTAAGCTCTTCTCTGCAAGAAGCAGCGCCTCCAACTTCACAAACGACGAACTCCGTGAGGCTGCACGGCTTTGCCACCTTTACGGTGCAAAGCTCTACGTCGCTGCCAATACCGTTATTTCCGACAGCGAAGCCGATGCCTTCTGCGGCTTCATACGCTCTGCATCTGAGTCAGGCGCTGACGGGTATATAGTCCAGGACTGGGGCGCTGCGGCACTTATACGCTCCGCCGTCCCAGATGCGGTGATACACGGCTCTACTCAGATGTCTGTGCATACTGCCGCCGGCGCTGAGCTGCTGAAACACCTGGGATTCGCAAGAGTCGTCCCCGGAAGAGAACTGGACAGGGATACTGTAAAACGTATATGCGATACAGGTATAGAGGTCGAGATCTTCGTACACGGTGCGCTGTGTATGTGTGTCTCCGGTCAGTGCTATATGTCGGCTATGATCGGCTCACGCTCCGCTAACCGGGGCTGCTGCGGACAGGCTTGCAGGCTCCCGTTCTCTGCCTCAGGGAAAAAAGACTTCACTGCACTGTCACTGAAGGATCTGTCTCTGCTTCCGGTTATTTCCCAGGTCACTGATACAGGAGTCGATTCCCTCAAGATAGAAGGCAGAATGAAGCGCCCTGAATACGTTGCCTCCGCAGTCCATGAACTTGATAAAGCTCTCAGCGGACAGGCTCCGGATATGAAGCTCCTCAGAGGTATTTTCTCACGCAGCGGCTTTACCGACGGTTACTTCACCGGTCAGAGAAAGGATATGTTCGGCGCCCGTGAGAAGGATGACGTTACCGCAGCCCGTGAGCTTATCCCTGCTGTACACGAGCTATACCGCAGTCCCCGTCAGGTCTGGACTATGGATATATACTGCATCCTCCGTGAGAATGAACCGGTCACAGCAAGTGCTGTGTGCCGTGAGCTGCCTCAGGTCACTGTTACAGCTCAGGGAGATCTCCCGCAGAAGGCTCAGAACCGTCCCACCGATCTCCAGACACTGGAAAAACAGCTCTCCAGGCTGGGCGGTACGGTTTTCCGTCCGGGCAGTGTCGATGCCGGGATACAGGAAGGTCTGTTCATTCCTGCCGGCGCTCTTAATGAACTGCGGCGATGCCTTGCGGATAAGCTGGCAGAGGCTGTGATACAGCATAATACACCACGATATACTATTTCCGGATACCGCCCGGAGCTGCCTGATATTCCGGTGCAGCAGAGACCTGATCCGCTGCCGCTTGATGTATGGTGCAGAAATGCCGCACACGCAGAAGCTGCCGCAGCTCACCCACGCTGCCGGTATATCGCAGTTCCCATGGACATACTCCCGGAACTGAATGACATACCCAAAGACAGGATCATTATACTCCCGCCAAGATTCATCACCGACGAGGATAAACTGACCGGACAGCTTCCTGAACTCAGGGAGAAAGGCTTCGGACGGCTGATGTGTCACACCCCTGACAGTATAGCCATTGGCAGAAAGGTCGGATTTAAGCTCCACGGCAGCTTCACTCTGAATGTGTTCAATTCCTTCAGTGCAGAGTATATGAAGGAACTGGGACTCGAAGACTGTCTCGTTTCGATCGAGGCAAAGCTGTCACAGGCTGCTCAGCTCCGCTCAGACATCCCCCTGGGAGCTGTCGTTGCAGGCAGACTTCCCCTGATGCTCACAAGGAACTGCCCCATAAAAAACGAGGTGGGATGCAGGAACTGTACCGGTCACCTTGTTGACCGCACCGGCAGAACGTTCCCTGTGGCGTGCAGCAGGGACTATGTTGAGATACTGAACTCAGATACGCTCTTTATGCTCGACAGAATAAACGAATTTTCAAATACCGGCTTTGGCTGTGTGCTGCTGTATGAGGAGTCACCGGATGAGGTGACAGCCCTGCTGTCAGGATCGTGCCCGGATAAAGCCGTTACAAGAGGACTGTATTACAGAGGTCTGAGGGAGGTACTATGAAACTGACTTTCAAAAAACTCGATGAAAGAGCCATTATTCCAAGCCGTGCCACAAGGGCAAGTGCAGGAATGGATATTTATGCCTGCCTTGACAAGCCTGTAGTGCTTGCTCCCGGAGAAATACAAATGATCCCTACAGGACTCACTGCGCAGACAGACTGCGATGATGTTGCCATGCTGATATACCCCCGCTCCGGACTCTCCACTAAATACGGAGTCTCCCTTGCAAACTGCGTGGGAGTAGTTGACAGCGATTACCGGGGTGCATGGTTCATCCCCCTTATCAATCACGGCAAAGAGCCGTTTACCGTTGAACACGGTATGCGTATAGCTCAGCTCGTTCCTACACGGGTACTTTTCCCGGAGATCGAAGTAAGCGATACTCTCACTGAGACTGAGAGGGGCTCGGGCGGATTCGGTTCATCAGGAATATGATAAAGTTTAACAAATGCCGCAAGGCGAAAGGAGATAACAAATGAGAAAAAACGTATACTTCTTCATCATCATAGCTGCGTCACTTCTTCTCGGTGCAGTCTTCACAAGTGCCATTCAGGGTGCTTCCGGTCTGTACTGGCTGGCTTACTCTATACACTTCGGACTGCCTGCAAATACCTACATAGACCTCAGCGTGCTTACCTTCACTATAGGCTTTACTGTTGATATAAGCGTAATGCAGATCATAATGCTTATCATCGGATTTATAGTATACTTCAACACCGTTAAAAAGGTGACAGAGGGCAAGTAATAATAACGCCCCAAAGACACATAATACTAAGGAGCTTCAGAATGTTTACTAAAGATATAGGTATAGACCTCGGTACAGCCAATACCCTTGTGTATATGCGCGGAAAGGGTATCATAATCAGAGAACCGTCCGTTGTGGCTGTGAATACAAAGACCGACAAGGCTCGCTGGGTGGGCAAGGACGCAAAGGAGATAATCGGCAGGACTCCTGGCACCATCGTTGCCGTAAGACCGCTGAAGGACGGCGTTATCGCTGATTTCGACATCGCTACCACTATGCTCCAGGAGTTCATCCGCAAGGCTCTCCGGGGAACTCTGTTCACCAAAGCCAATGTTATAATATGTATCCCCTCGGGCGTTACTCCCGTTGAAAGACGTGCTGTAAGAGAAGCCTGCAAAAATGCCGGAGCAAACAACGTCCTTATCATCGAAGAGCCTATGGCTGCCGCTATAGGTGCAGGTCTCCCTACCAACGATCCCGCCGGAAGCATGATCGTCGATATCGGCGGCGGTACGAGTGAAGTCGCCGTTATCTCATTGGGAGGTATCGTGGCTTCCCGTTCAATACGCTGCGCCGGTGATGAATTCGACAACTCCATCGTCAATTATATCAAGAAGAAGTATAACCTTCTCATAGGTGAGAGAAGCGCAGAGAATGTCAAGCTGGAGATAGGCTCCGCCTTCCCCAGCGGCGATGACGACGCTTCCATGGAGATAAAGGGCAGAAATCTGCTCAGCGGTCTCCCCGAGAATATAAGAGTAACTTCCTCTGAGATTCGTGACGCTCTTGTTGAACCCCTTGCCCGTGTCATTGACGCTATCAAGTCTACCCTGGAGGAAACTCCCCCGGAGCTTTCTGCGGATATAATCGACCACGGCATCACCCTTTCCGGCGGCGGCGCTCTGCTGCGTGGACTGGACAAGCTCATTAACCGTGAGACAGGTATGCCTGTATATATCGCTGAATACCCCCTTGACTGCGTGGCTGAGGGCTGCGGCAGGATACTTGAGCATATCAGCGACTATCAGGACGCTCTCACCGATAACGTTAAATATTATTGAAACTCACTCTGACTGTTAGGAGACTGCTCAATGCGTGAATTTCTTAAAAGCACCAGATTCAAGGTGCTGCTCGCACTCCTTGCCTTTCTGGTGGGAATGATGATATATGCCGTTACCAAGGGCGGCTATGCCGTTTCAGGCGCTTCACTGATAAATACCGTCACCAGACCGTTCCGCTACGTTTCCAACGGCATAGCAGATAAGCTGGAGGGTACTGCCGACAAGCTGAAAAATGCCGATGAGTATTACCGTGAGAACCAGGAGCTCAGAGCACAGCTCAGTGAGCTGAACAAGCAGCTCGCCGATTACGAGGAACTGGCAGCCGAGGTGGAAGAGCTCCGCAAGTTCGTGGTAATAAAGGAAAAACACCCAGATTATCAGTACACCGAGCCTGCAAAAGTCCTCGGCTACATCGCCAACGATCCCTTCAAGTCCTTCACTATCGACAAGGGTGAGGAAAACGGCATAACTCCATATCTCCCTGTGGCTACAGCCGAGGGACTTGTGGGTATTATTGTAGAGGTCTCCAAAAATACCTCTACCGTCAGGACCATACTCTCCCCTGACCTTTCCGTTGCCGCAGTCTGCCGTGACACAAATGCGGATTACGGCATTATCGAAGGAACTGTCCTCACTGCTGAAAACGGCTGCACCAAGCTGATCCACCTCAGCACTGACAACCAGCTCAAGCCCGGCTACCTTATGGCTACCTCCGGAAACAGCGGACTATTCCCCCGTGATTACCCCATAGGCACTGTCAGGACTACCGGCTTTGAAGCTAACGGTCTTTCTGCCTGCGCCGAGATAGAGCCGTGTGTGGACATCGGCAGACTAAGCTCAGTTGTGGTCATTACTGACTTCACCGGCAAGAAGGAGGATTCAGATGCGGATCAAGACCTCCCGTGAGAAGCGTATACTCTATATCAAGACCTTTGTACGCTGGGTGCTGTACTATATACTGATACTCCTGGGATTCTGCCTGATGACAGCAGGTTCATGGCTGAAGCCCGTGGTACTCGTCCCCATCGCTCTTGCAATAGCTGCCGGGAACAATATCTACGGCTCAGTGTTCACAGGTGCTTTCTGCGGACTCCTTATTGATGTTGCCTGCGGAAGGCTCTTCGGCTTCAATGCTGTGATAATGGCTGTACTGTGCGTGATATGCTCTCTTGTTTATCAGCTGTGGCTGAAAAACAGATTCATCAATTATCTCTGGACTACAGCGCTATTCTCCTATATCCAGTGCCGCCTGGACTATGAATTCTATTACAAGATATGGCGGTATGCAGACGTAGAGAATATCTTCGTCCACACTACACTGAGAGTATGGGCTTATACCGTCATCTCGGCAGTTTTCGTATGGCTGCTGATAAAACTCATCGACCGCTTCTTCATGCCCAGGAACCATATCCCATTGGGAGAAGCGATCCGAGCCGGAGCGTGATTTGCCGACTGCATCTCACGCTCTCTTTTCACCTGTTCCGGCAAACTTCATGGTCTGCTGTCTGACTGCTTGTACTCAGCAATTTTATGTTTGCCGGTGTGCAGGACTGTTCAGATCTCACATTATTGTCAGCGTCAGATCATATTCTGACATAGGCTCTATCAAGGAGGGATAATTATAAGATCATTTTCAGATGCCGTAAGGTCTGTTCTTGTAGTGGGACTGGTCGTGCTGCTCACTGTACTCAGCGGAATGCGGCTTATGCGTATACAGATAGTCGGCGATGAGACTATCGCCGCAGTCGTGGCTGAACCGGGCTCCTTCACCTTTACCCGTGAAGTCCCATCCACAAGAGGAGAGATCATGGACTACAGCGGACATATCCTTGTTGCCAACGATTCCCGCTGCGACCTGGTGCTCCAGAAAGCCTTTTTCCCGGAGGAGCTGAGCGAAGGAAACAGGATACTTCTTGAGATACACAATGCCCTTGAGGAACACGGCTACAGCTTCGAGGAACATATCCCCGTAAGCCTCCGGCAGCCCTATGACTTCACTGCACCCAAAAAACACGCTGCACCTGATATAAATGCCGAAGCTCCTACAGAAGCTCCCACAACTGCTCCGGCTACTGCATCATCTGCCGTATCATCAGGTACTGCGGCGACCGGAACTGTACCTGCTGCGGCAACAGAACCAGCTCCTACCGAGCCTGCCACGGAGGCTGCTGCCTACGACGAGGCTGCGGTAAATAAGATGATAGAGCTTCTGAAGCTCAATGTATATGCAACTGCCGATAACTGTATCGACAAGCTCATTGCCGATTACAGCATCTCAGATAAGTATACCCCCGAGGAGCAGCGTATCATCGCAGGTATGCGGTACGAGATGCTCATATCCGATTTCTCCTACAGCAATCCGCTGGTTCTCGCAAAGGATGTAGATCCCGAGACAATTGTGGATATGAAGGAGCTGAGCAACTTCTACAAGGGCATCAATGCTGTAAATACTGCCGAAAGACGTATAGTCCGGGGAGATATACTCCCCCATGAGATAGGCACTGTCGGCCCTATCTACGCCGAGGAATTTGAAGCTCTGAAGGAACAGGGCTATGCTCTGAGCGATGAAGTCGGAAAGAGCGGCATCGAGCTGGCTCTGGAAAAAGAACTGAGAGGTCAGAGCGGCAAGGAGGAGGTCACTCTCCTTAACGGCGCTATAACCAATATCAAGACCACTCAGGAAGTCGTCCCCGGTCAGACAGTTCAGCTCACTGTTGACGGCAGCTTCCAGCTGAAGCTCCAGAATATCCTTGAGGACTTCCTCCGTACCTATTCCCGGGGCGGACTCGCCAAAGCCGGCGCTCTTGTAGTGCTTGACGCTAAGACCGGTGCTGTAAGAGGTATGGCTACTGCCCCCACCTTCAACCTGAAGGACTACGCAGATGACTACGAGTCACTGCTGAATACCGCTAACAATCCCCTCTTCGACCGCTGCACCTACGGTCAGTACCTCCCCGGCTCTACCTTCAAGACCGTCACCGCTACTGCCGGACTCAACGAGGGTGTAATAAGCGGAGATACCTCCTACCCCTGCAATCAGACTTTCTACTATCACGGCGGAAAGTTCAGCTGTACCGGCAATCACGGATATATAGCCGTAAGAAGAGCTATTCAGGTATCCTGTAACTCCTTCTTCTATCAGCTGTCTGATGCACTGGGCATTGACAATATAACCAAGTACGCAAACCTCTACGGTCTGGGGTACCATACAGGTATCGAGACAGGCGACGCTGAGGGCTTTCTCTGTAACCCCGAGACCTTTGCACTGCGTGGTCAGGAATGGTACATCGGTTACGTTATCCAGGCTGGTATCGGCAACCAGGACTGCGGTTTCACTCCCCTTCAGCTTGCAAACGTCGCCTGCACCATCGCCAACCGTGGTACCCGTCTCCAGCCCTACCTGGTGGACAGTCTCTACAACTACGGCTCAAACGAGCTGACACGCAAGACTCAGGCAACCGTTGCCGGCGAGATACCGCTGAACTACTCCAATGTGTATGACTACATCATCGGCGGTATGATGGACGCTGCCACCAATATGCCGTATGAATACTCTCTTTCCAACCTCGGCTACAGTGTCGCCATCAAGACCGGTACCCCACAGACTGACTACTACGACAAGAGCAAACAGAACTCCCTGTTCATCGGATTCGCCCCGGCTTACGAGCCTGAGGTCGCCTTTGCCGGAGTCATCGAGGGCGGTGAGTACTCCAAATACATGATACGAGGAATACTGAACGCTTATCAGGAATGCTACGGACTTAACGGCGTTGAGCCTACCGCAACACTTCCGCCGGAGTTCCGGGGCGGTACTTATGAAGCAGGTACCGATACCTCCACTACCGATACCGGTACAGGCACCGGCACTGATACAAACGGTACAGGTACAAACACCTCTACCACACACACTACCGCAGCCGTGACAACAACAAACTAAAAGCCATCCCCGGAGCTTTCTGAAATGCTCCGGGGATTTTATGATGTTTATGTGTATAATCCTTCATTACTCCGGCAACACTATGACCGGAGGTGTTATACGTGAAAAAGAATTTGTTTTCCAATAACCGAAAAGGTACTAAAGGATTCTGCACTGCCCTGGGACTCAGCGCTGTGATGATCGGATCTGCCTGCTATTTCGCTTACGACCAGGGAGAAAAGCTCTCCCGTGAGCTTCTTGAAAAAAAAGCGGCAGTCCAGCAGGAAAAAGCCGTAGACAGACGTGTGACCAATGTACCTAAGAACACTATGCCGTCACGCAGTACCGTGACAGCTCCTGCCGTGACAGCTCCCATAGTTACTGATACAGTAAAGGCTGCTGATATCGTCCCGGAGGAGCCTGCGGAGGAGGTCATGGATACCGTTGATACCGTGGATCTGCCGCTTATACCCAATGCCCTGAACGTGGGCATCACCAGGCTGGAGAACCCAAAGCCTCCGCTGGCTGACATCAGCAATGTCATCGCTCCGTTCAGTAACGGAGAGCTGGTGAAAAGTGAGACAACAGGCTCCTGGCAGACTCATAACGGCACGGACATCGCCGCTGAGGAAGGGGCTGAGGTATACGCTGTATCCAACGGCGAGATAAAGTCCATTGAGAAAAACGCTGTCTGGGGAGTTACTGTTGTACTGGATCATCATAACGGCTTCGTGACAAAGTACTGCGGACTCTCCCCTGATCTCCAGGTACAGGAGGGACAGATGCTCGTAAGCGGCAATACCATAGGTACTGTGGGGAATACTGCTGACATTGAAAGCTCTCTGCCTTCACATCTTCACATCGAGATAACTCACCACGGAAGCTATATTGATCCTATGGAGACTTTCTCATAAAAAACAGGCGCACTGTTCAGGTGCGCCTGTTCTGTTTACTTTACATACTGTGAAAGTCCGTCTATATTACCGGATTTTACTGCATTTGCTACGATACCTGCAACAACATCTGCACCTTTCTCACAGAAATGTGTGCCGTCGGGCATATGATCTGCCTTTGCCTTGTCATAGCCTGCTGAATTGTAGTAATTCACCATGATAGCATTAAGGTCGATGTATGGTACATTGTACTTCTTAGCAAGCTGCTGGCAGGCTGAACGGTAATTGTTATAGCTTGTAACGAATTTGCCGCCTGAGTAAGCCTTCATTCCGAGAGTACAGGACATAAGCACCGGAGTTGCTCCCTTGGACTTCGCATCCTTGATGAACTCTGTCATGTACCACTCATAAGAGCCGCTTGAAGGAGTGTCCACATTTCCGCAGGTCGGAGCGTATCTGTCTGCATTCTGAGAACCGGCATCGTTGATAGCAAACTGTATCATTACAAAGTCACCGGTTTTCAGATTGTCGGAGATGTTCTTCCATCTGCCTTCATCATAGAATTTCTTGGAGCTTCTTCCTGCCATTGCGTGGTTGCTTACAGTCACATTATCTGTGAAGTAGTTCTGTAAATATGCTCCCCAGCCCTGGATATTTCCGCCATTCTTTGCCTGGTTGGACGCATTGTAGTACATACAGGTAGAATCACCTGCAAGATAGAGACCTGCCTTTCCGTCTATCGGTGTCGGGTTCTTACTTACGGCATTGGGATCATATATCTCTGCAATAGGTTCGTCAGTAGGCAAGAGTTCGATGTAATCAAGGTTAGGTCCGCCCTCAGCCATTGCAGACTCCATAAGGATCGTATTGCTGCCGGCATTCAGAGGAAGAACTATACCGATCTCGTTCCAGTCAGTCCAGCCGCCGGTGCCGGGGAAGGACTGCATCCAGCAGGTATCCATGTTGTTATTGACGAATATCTTCATCTTACGGTCATTATCAGAGGCATTTGCGAAGCGGATATGTGTCATATATCTGCCGTCAGCAGGAACATTGACGCTGAAGGTTATGCTGCTGCCGATAACGTTATCAAGGTTCACATATCCTTTCTCGTTGGTATAGCCTTCGTTGACAGTCTCTGTATTTCCCTGATCGACAAGCTGATCTATTGCATAGTAGTAACCCTGCTGAGGCTCAGTCTGAACGGGAACAGGCTTCTCTGTATCAACAGGTGTTCCTGTGGGAGGATCTGCCTTCGGAGGCTCTTCAAGACCTGCATCTATGCGCTGTATAAAGATCGCATCTCCGCCGGTAACACCCTCTGAGCCGTCAACATCCGCATTCCATATTCCCACCTCGTCCAGGGGATACTTGCTCTTGTTTGCTATATTCTGGAGTACGGCAACTGCATCTGCAACATTTATCATAGTGTCACAGTTAGCGTCACCCTTCTTGTACTTTCCGTTGACCGCCGGTGCTGGCTGTGTTGCGGGAGCCTCGGTCACAGGAGGAGCTTCTGTGGTTTTTTCTGTGAGCTTTGCTTCCTCAAGCATCCACTTCTGACAGTTATGACCGTTTACTTCCCACTGCTGTATATTAGCTCCGGGTTCTGTCTTTGCACTTCCAACCTCGATCGCACCATTGTCGCCTGAGCAGCGTGAAACTATGGTGTAGCTTCCGTCCTCGTTCTCAAAGAACCTGAACCACTGAGCACCGTTGTTGTTATTGGTATAAAGAGCTATATTCGTACCGTTGTCAGCCTTTCCTCCGGCAACGTCCACCACGTATTTATCTCCGCCGTCAAGGGATGACCATATCTCATAGTAATTGTAGCCCTTGTGCTTCAGTCTCCATACGTTCCATTCGCCGGTCTCCTCGCCGCCCCACTGCTGGATATTTGCTCCGGCAGCAGCCTCTGCGTTCTTTACCTCCATGTAAAGTCCGCTGTTGACGTTTTTGAAGCGGTAGAGCTTTGTTGTGTCCATTTCCGAAGGCTCACGGGGAGTACCTATCGTTACAAGTCCGGACATGATCTCTGCGATCTTCTCTGCACCCTTCTTGCTCTGGTGGAGGTCATCTCCGGCAGCATAGTAGCTCTCCATTCCGTCATAGCCTATTGAGTAGCCGAAATCCTGCCATGCATTGAACAGATCGACTACCTGTACGTTCTGCTCCTCGCCTATCTTGTCAAGCTCTCCGCCAAACCAGCGTCCCGGCAGCTTAGTAGTGTTGCGGAAATCCTGGCGCCTGCCCTGCTGCTTGACGAGCATTACCTCCATGCCTTTGGCTTTTGCACGCTTTACCATGTCGGTGACAGTTTCGTAATACTCCTGGGAGTTGGAATATGTCTTGTCATTGATGCCGATAGATATGATGTAGTAGTCGCCTGTTGTACCGTATGTCTCTATGGCATCAAACTGTCCGCCTGTAACGAATCCCTTGGCGTACTGTCCGCTGGCAGCCATGTTGCGCACGGTATATCCTGCATCTGCAACATACTTTCCGAAGAACTGTCCCCAGCCATGCTGAGCAGTATCAGCGGTATTATAGTAGTTGCACACCGTAGAGTCTCCGCAGAGCCATACAGTCGGATTTGTAGCGCCTGTATCATTGAGCTGTGTGATCTCAATGGCGCTTATGGAGTAGCGTGTCTTGTCCTTTCCGGGGCCAGCCTTGATATTAAGCTGTCCGTCAGTTACGGGTATGTCCACAGTCTCAACGGCATTGTTTCCGGTCAGATTTATCATCTGGAGCATACCCTCTGCACTGATGCTGGTGCGTGAAGTATTTCCGGTAGTTACAGTGATCCGGTAGAGTCCCTTCGGAAGATCTACATTAAAGGTATTCCGTGCATCAGTAGAATCAAACTGTACAGCATCACTGTTAGCCCCGCCGCCTGCCGCAGCGACATTTGAAACACCGCTTGTGTTTGCGAAGCCGTAGCCACGGGAAGCGTTATAGCCGTCACCTGCGGAAACTCCTGTATAACCGCTGGCAACACCTCCGCTGCCAAAGTCGAATTTCCAGTTTGCCTGAGCAGCCTCCGCCTTTAAAGGCTGTACATCAGATAAACCGGCTGCTGCCGTCCCGGAGACCGCAAGTGCGCCTGATGCGAGGGCTGCGATCAGTCTTTTGAATCTCATTTTCTATTCCTCCTGTTTTAAAAATTTACGTAAATCACACGTACTTTTTATCTGTTTTAATTATATCACATCAGCGCCACAAAGTCAATAATATAGACATATACTTTTCAATCATGTTTATGATATTTTCTATCATAAGTCTGAAGGACCACTGTACAATAGTACGGCATCAGGAGCGAATATTTACACTATTTTACATATCCGGTCAGAGGGCATCTTTTACAGAACGGTGACGGCTGACCAATTCTGATATGATCCAAATCGCAATAAATGATAAGAGAAGTCCGGTAAAACTGCCGGAAGTATCTATCATCACGTCCCGGAACTCTCCGGAACGCCCTGATACAAACCTCTGATGCAGCTCATCCGAGCAGGCATAGAGAAAACAGAATCCAAGAACTCCGACTGTAGCAGCACTCAGCAGACGCCGTTTCCCCACAGCGCATGAAGCACAGAATCCTAAAGCTGTGTAGATAGTAAAGTGTGCAGCCTTTCTTATGATACGTTCTATCCTGTCCATAACCTTCTCCTGCTGAGCCGGCGGAAGCTCCTTAAATCCCGGTTCTACGAGCTGTGTCACGATCTCAGTGACCGCTCCGCTGCGGTCAGAGGACTCCTCTGAATCCTCGCAGGAGAACATAAAAATAAGCACCATGACTGCCGCTGTGAAAAGTATGAACACAACTCTTACCGGATAGAAAAAACTGCGGAAATTTTTCAATATTATCCCTCCACATAAATCTGTACAAATATGACATGATATATTATACAATTTTTTCCGTATCTTGTAAAGGGATAAAAAATTGTAACCATTTAGTAACTATTTATTCTGAAAATGACTTGTTTTTTCAGGGTGACAATGTTATAATAATTTTATATGGATTATATTGGCCGGAGGTAAAAATGAAGAAAGTCTTTTCTAATATATGGACCAAGAGGCTCATTGCTCTTATCGGAGCTCTGTACGCCGTTGGAGTCTGCCGTCTGTGCTATTTCTCGATCTTCTATGATATGCACATAGAGTCAAGAACGACGGCTCTGCTGTCAGCGTCTTTCATCTCACTGATAGCCCTTCTTTTAATGCTCTATTCCAGAAAACAAATAGTCACCAGGATAGCGAGCTTCCTGATACTGCCGGCAATGCTGCCGGTGATACTCCTTTACTTCGGTGAATGGGAGATCATTATCCCAATAGTCATCACCGGAGTCGTCATTCTTCTCCTGTCAGGTGCGGGCGAGGGTGTGAAGACCGCCATGGGTACCATAATACTCCTGCTCTACATATTCGGAGCACTGGGTTACTTCCTCTTCACTTCCTTCTTCGTTTCCTCAGCCAAGGAGACTGTAGTCGACAGCGGTGTCTCCCTGTCTGAGAAGTACCGCTACAGGATAGTGAACACAGAGGATACCTCCAACGGAAGTACTGCTGTCTACGTTGAGCCCAATGATGCAGACGTCAGGTACAGCAATGTTACCTTCACTCTCAAGAATATGGAGCGTGTGGTTTACCTTGAGCGTCCTATCACCGAGGACATAGAAGTAGAGTGGAAAACTGAGACTCGTGACGAGATCACAAAAGCTCTTGACGGCATCTCACATACTATATCCGTTACTCTCAGCACCGAAAAGCTCAAAGAATTCGGTGAGTCCCTGGACAGCAGACTTGAACTCGATGACCTCAGCATTGACGAGAGATTCATGCTGGGACAGACTGCTCACGACGTTGATCCTGTAAGACTTGACAAGCTCAATGACGAACAGCTCGATTACTTCAATCTGGCAAAGGATGCTGACGGAAGGTACAGTGTAAAGACTCCTTCCAGTGAGCTTCTTGAATACCTTGAAAAAGGCGCTGACGATACCATATATATTACTGATCTCGACAGCAAGGCTCTGAAAATACTCAATCAGAGCTACCAGTATGCTGTGCTGAGCCTCAACAACAAGATGCTGCTGAAGGATCTTGATGATACACGTCTTGAAGCTCTCGGAGTTTCTGAGGAAGGCGATGTAATGATCTTCAACGGCAAGGTATGCTTCCGCTACTATGTTGCGGAACTTGATAATTATTACGATACAGAGACAAGAAAGCTCTCTCTGGATCTACTTGGCTGATTCGGGCTGAACGGGAAAAATGTTATAAATAATTTGGTTTATGATTGATCGGGGATAATATAAACTAAGGCAGCAAGCTCTGTTGCACAGATTATATTTTATAACAGGAGGAACCAAAAATGAGCGAATTTTTTGCAGGAATCGGAAAGATCCCCTACGAGGGAAAGGACTCCACAAATCCGCTGGCGTTCAAGTATTACAATCCCGATGAGGTAATCAGCGGAAAAACAATGAAGGAGCAGCTGAAGTTCGCACTCTCATGGTGGCATACCATGGGCGGCGACGGTACAGATATGTTCGGAGTAGGCACCGCTGACAAGACCTGGGGCGAGACTGACCCCACAGCAAGAGCAAAGGCAAAGGTCGATGCTGCCTTTGAGATAATGGACAAGCTGTCCATTGAGTATTTCTGCTTCCATGACCGTGACCTCTCACCTGAATACGGTTCACTGGCAGAGACAAACGCTAAGCTCGACGAAGTTACTGACTACATCAAGGAGAAGCAGGCTCAGACAGGCTTCAAGTGCCTCTGGGGTACAGCTAAATGCTTCGACCATCCAAGATATATGCACGGTGCAGGTACATCTCCCTCTGCTGATGTATTTGCTTACGCTGCCGCTCAGATCAAGAAGGCTATCGAATCAACAGTTAAGCTCGGCGGTAACGGTTATGTGTTCTGGGGCGGACGTGAGGGATATGAAACCCTCCTCAACACCAACATGGGACTGGAACTCGACAATATGGCACGCCTTATGAAGATGTCCGTTGACTACGCACGCTCTATCGGTTATAAGGGTGATTTCTACATCGAGCCCAAGCCCA
>DNLQ01000218.1 GCA_003488415.1 Ruminococcus sp.
AAGGACAAGCTGACCGCTGAGAAAACTGAAAGAGAAAGGAAATTCGGACAATGAACGGAAATGTATATATCGGATTATTCGCAAGAATCATAATTATTTCCTTATCAGTATTATTAAGCAGAAAAAGCAAGGCTGATATAAATTCTGATTTATCTCAGCAAACGAATCATAATGCAATGCCCCGAAGCATTTAACTGCTTCGGGGCAAAACTTCTATATGGGTATCTATTTATGTCCGGGGAGGTATTTTTGCATAAACTATGCGGAGCTTACGCTCCGCATATCATTTATCATCAGTCGTTGTCAGGCTCAAGAAGTGCATAGCCGCCGTTGTCACGCTTATATACTACGTTGATGCTGCCGGTCTCTGCATTCTGGAACATGAAGAACTCGTGGCTGAGCAGATTCATCTGGAGAATAGCCTCCTCCACGTTCATCGGTCTCAGCTTGAACTTCTTGTCCTTGATTATCTCGTAATCCACTGCCTCTTCTACAGGCTCTGCAAACGCCTCCTTGAAAGCTGTATCCTTGAGCTTCTTCTCTACCCTTGTCTTGTTCTTGCGGATCATTCTGATGATCTTATCTATTGCATCATCCAAAGCAACATACTTGTCCTCCGCCATACGCTCAGAGCGGTAGATCATGCTGTTGTACTTAACAGTAAGCTCGAGAACTATCTGGTTCTTTACCTCCGCCATTACGATCTTTGCTTCAGCATCATCACCGAAGAATTTTCCAAGTCTTGTCTCTATCCTCGGCTCAGCATACTCTGTGAAATTCTGGGGTATCTGCATCTTCTTTGCTGTAATGGTTATTTTCATATGTGGTCCTCCTTTGGCTGCATTCCGGATCACTCCGTAAATGCAAGGTATTAAGCTATAAAGTATCAGTTGCCTGTTACTTTATGTTTATATTATACCATAAGTCTCCGAGAGTTACAATAGTTTTTTGTTAATTTTGTTTGAATTATACAATTATTCCACGATTATTTGTATGATGTGACAATCAGGTAGTCAATGCGTCAAGAAGCGTTCTCAGTATCTGCTCGGAGGTCAGTGCGGTACCGTATTTGTTCTCAAGAAGCACACAAAAAGCTATGGGATGACGCTCATCATCCAGAAATCCAACAAGCAATGCGTTCTCCTCTTCACCCTCCTTAACCTGCGCCGTTCCGCTCTTGATGCCAAGGGGTGATGAAGCGATGCCTCCGTAATGGTTGGCTCCGTTAGTGAGCAGTATCTCTTTCATAACTGCCGCTGTAGACTCGGAAAAGAGCTGATTGCTGTATGTGGTCTTCGCATAGCTGGTAAGCTCTCCGTAGGTATCGGTACAGTGGTCTATGATGTGGGGCATGGTCATCTTTCCTGTACCGTTGGCTATTGCGCTCTGCCACATCATAAGCTGGATCGGACTTACAAGTGTCTCTCCCTGTCCGATACAAGCCCACTCCGTATTGAAGTCCGCTGAGTCAACAAGAGTTGTGGACGCCTTCTCGCACTGTATGCCGTCTATGTCTATATACCCCATTTCGTCTTCATTGACTGCATAGCCAAGTGTGCGGTACTTCTCCATTATCTTCGGCAGAGGAAGATCCGGATCCTCAATGAGCTGGGCAAAAAAGGGGTTGCAGCTGTTTTCAACAGCCTGCTGTATTCCCTGGACTCCGTGACCGTAGCTGTTATGACATACTATATCCATCCCACGGGTGTTTGTATACTTTCCCGAACAGCTGTAGCTCTTGGAGAACAGCTTGTCTCTGCCCATTATCTCCAGGGCAGAGATGACTGTAGAGACCTTCTGAGTCGAGCCGGGAACTGTGCCGTACATTGCTTTTGAGATCAGCGTTCCCGACTTCATTTCTGCTATATTGTCATATCCCTTTGTAACGTCGATCGAGGGAAGGCTGACACATACCAGCACTTCTCCGGTCTTGTAATTATAGGCGCATACACATCCCTCAGAACCGCCGTAGACGTTGTATACCGCACGGTTGGCATAGTGGTCAAGAGTGGTGTATATTGCCGCCTGACCGCCTTCACGGATTATTCCTTCCGAGAAGGTGTAGTTATTGAGCTTGTCGATGTTGCGTGCAACAAGTGTATTCTCCATTTGTCCCTTATCGTCTCCAATAAGGTTGCCTATGTCCACAAAGTAGTTGTCCTCATAACTGCCTTTTCCGGAACCGTCAAAAAGTACTCCCCCGGCACGGTCGTACACCATCCCGAGCTGATGCTTGTCCGAGTTCATCATGTAGAACGGAGCTTCACGGTCTATCTTGAACACAAGGAGTACAAGTCCTGCTATGAACACAAGTATGAACAGTGTTATTACCCTCTGGCAGCGTCTTATGCTCTTCATGCAGCAGCCCTCCTTCCCTGCGGTACGGATGACTTCTTCTTTTTTCCGCTGCTCTTATTGCCGGACTTCTTCTTTTTGCCTGTGCGGTGGAACTCCGGTGACTGAGCAGCTATGAGCATACCAACCATGAATCCGCAGGTCGCCATAGAGCTTCCTCCGGTGGAGATGAAGGGTATCGTTACTCCGGTAAACGGTATCATGTTGCAGGAGCCGAATATGTTCAGTGCCATCTGTACCGTAAAGGCTGCACAGACTCCTGCGGCAAGCGTTCCGTGATAGTATGAGCGAGGCGGATTGAACAGAGGCGCTGACAGGAGAATCAGTATCATAAGTACCGTCATAAGCGCACAGAGAAGTCCCCACTCCTCACTGATGGATGCGAATACAAGGTCGCTCTCATGGGCGACTACACTGTTCATCATGCCTTTACCAGGTCCTTTGCCGAACCATCCGCCGTCCGCTATGGATATGAGCGCACGGGACTGCTGATAGCCGTTTCCGGAGGTATCGTCCCATATATTCACAAACAGTCTGTCATGGACGTAATCCGGGGCAAACCTGATACCTATGAGCGCTGCGGCAAGGACTACTCCCGCAGCGATGATTAATGTCTTCTTCGAGAACTTCGCCTTCGGATAGCATATACGCAGCAGGAAGCCTGCGGCATATATCGCCATGAAGGTCGGGATGCTTCCCAGGTCACGGCACCACCACTGGAGCAGACATATCGCTCCGGCGATAAGAAAGAGTATCACGTTCTCCCACACAATATTCAGTCCCAGTACCTTATGCTTGTTCTGCTGTTCTGTGACAGATGTGGCGCAGGCAAGTACAAGAAGGGGCTTCAGAAGCTCCGATGGCTGTATGGAAAAGCTGCCAAGCTCTATCCACATACTGCGGCTGCCGGTAAGTGTCAGATTAGCAAGCATCACTATCCCTATGGCTGACCATACGAATTTCTTCTGCTGCTGGATCCATTTATGGTTGCGGCACAGGAGAAATCCGAAACGGCAGGCGACAAGTGCTGCAACGGTAGTTATGTAATGCCTCCAGTCAAAGATAACTCCGCCGAAGCATGACTGGTATATGTTGCTTATATTAAGTATCAAAAGCAGCATGAAGTCTACGTTATAGGCGTGCTGCCGGAAAAACAGCATTGCAAAGAAGTAGACTATATCGAGTCCTATGACTGCTGCCGCAAGTATGTATACCTGGCTCTGGTCGGTATAGCTGCCGTTTATGAATACGTTGTAGAGCATTGCAGAATGGGCTGACAGTACGAACAGGCAGGAGAAGATGTATGCAAACGGATTACTCATCCCTGTGATCCCTCCTTTTCTTCAGTACAAGCTGGCGGCTGCCTATGGTTATGGTATCGTTTTCATGAAGCGTCTTTTTCTTTATCCGCACTCCGTTCACGTAGACTCCCGACTTTGAGCCTATGTCCGTTATCGTCCACACTCCGTCTGCTACAGTCATCATGGCGTGGTAACGTGATACTGACATATCAGGAAGCCTTATATCCGCCGAAGCATGACGTCCGATAAGTATCTCGTCACAGCCGAGCCTGTAGGTGTAACCCTGTTCAACAAGCTCCATGGCTGAGGTTATCTTGTCCCAGCGCTTCTTTCCCGTACTGCGCTCACGGTAGGCTGCGATTATCAGTACCAAAGCACACAGGTCAAGGGCTGCTGCTGTGACCGCACAGAACAATACCTGATTATCCATTTCCTTCTCCTTTCTCCGAGTCTTAGCTGCGTTTAATCTATATTATACCACAATCAGCCTGCCTTTTCAACCGTTTTTATGCGGCAGAAGCATCTTTTCACTTCTCAATGTCATTTTTTGACGCCTGGAATAGTGTTCAAGCATATCTGAATAATATCCTGTATCTGAAAACGGAGGTGTCACTTATGCTGCTTGACCTGCTGAAGAATCTGTTTCTATTCGCTCTCCATGCGGAGAGCAGCGTTTTTCCAAAACCGCTTTCCAAGTCCAGGGAGGAAGAGTGCTTCCGGCTTATGGCTGAGGGAGATATTGCTGCAAGGAATGAACTGATAGAGCATAACCTCAGACTTGTAGCCCACATTGCAAAAAAGTACTCCCAGTCCCCTGCCGACAGCGACGAGCTTATCTCTATCGGTACTATAGGACTTATAAAAGCTGTCAACTCCTTCAACTACGAGAAGGGTGCCAAATTTGCCACATATGCCAGCCGCTGCATTGAAAATGAGATACTTATGAGCTTCCGGGCAGCCAAAAGGTCTGCCGGGGATATTTACATCAACGAACCCGTAGAGACTGATAAGGACGGCAATGC
>DNLQ01000178.1 GCA_003488415.1 Ruminococcus sp.
CAGGGCGACGGCGACCTGGCTGCTATCGGTACTGCCGAGACTGTTCATGTTGCCGCAAGAGGCGAGAATATCGTCGTTATCTTCATCAACAACACTATCTATGGCATGACAGGCGGTCAGATGGCTCCTACAACTCTTCCCGGTCAGGTAACCCAGACCACTCCCTTCGGACGTGATCCCAGACTTGCCGGCTATCCCGTAAGAGTGAGCGAAATGGTAGCTACTCTCTCCGGTACTGCTCTTGCACAGCGTGTTGCCGTTGACAGCGTTCCTCACATCCGTGAGGCTAAGAAGGCTATCCGCAAGGCTTTCGAGAACCAGAAGGCTGGTAAGGGACTTTCACTGGTAGAGGTACTCTCGACCTGTCCCACAAACTGGGGACTTGCTCCTATCGACGCTATCAAGCGCCTCCAGGAAGAGATGATACCCTACTATCCTCTCGGCGTATACAAGGACGTTGACGAGGGCGTATTCCCCAAGGAAGGAGGCGAGGAATAATGGCAACTACTGAGATCCTGCTTGCAGGCTTCGGCGGTCAGGGAATCCTCTTCGCCGGTAAGATCCTCGCTTACTGCGGTCTTATGGACAGCAAGGAGCTTTCATGGCTCCCGTCATACGGCCCCGAGATGCGTGGAGGCACCTGTAACTGCTCCGTTTGTATCTCCGACAAGCCCATCGGCTCACCCCTGGTACTTACTCCCGATATCCTCATCGCTATGAACCAGCCCTCCTTTGACAAGTTCGTCAAGGACGTCCGTCCCGGAGGAAAGGTATTCTTCGACAGCGGTCTCATCGAGGCAAATACCGACAGGACTGATATAGAGCTTTTCGGTATCCCCTCACAGCAGATGGCTGATGACAACGCTCTCAAGGGCGGTTCAAACATCATCCTGCTGGGCAAGGTCATCAAGGAGACCGGTATCTTCTCCCTTGATACTATGAAGAAAGGCATCGAGAAGGTCGTTCCGCCTTCAAAGGCAGCACTTATCCCCAATAACTTCAAGGCTATTGAGCTTGGTATGAATGCCTGAGGAGTGCTCAGATGACAAAAGTTGAAAAGAAGATCACCGGTTTTATTACAGACCACGTTATCCTCATCGGCTTCATAGCTGTGTCCATTACCGCTTTCATCATGCGCAAGGCGTTCTGGGAACACTGGACTACCGACTATTCCGCATTTCTCCTTCCCTGGATAAACAAGCTGATCGAGTATCCGGGACTCAGCGGTATCGGTCAGAATATAGGCGAATACAACGTTCCCTATATGCTGTTCCTGAACATCATCGGCAGGACTCCCTTCAACAACCTCCACGAGGTAAAGATATTCTCCATCTTTTTCGATTACCTACTGGCAGTTTTTGCTGCATTGACGGTATACAGATGTGAGAAGAACAGAGGCAGGGAGACAGAGAAGGCTTTTGCTGTATACGCAGCAGCACTTATCTCACCGGTTGCGTTCATCGACTCAGCTATGTGGTGTCAGTGCGACAGTATCTGGTCAGGCTGCCTGATAGTATGCCTGTACTGCCTTATAAGGGAGAGATACAAGCTGTGCTGGCTCTGGTTCGGTATAGCCTTCGCATTCAAGCTCCAGGCAGTATTCCTGCTGCCGCTGCTGATGATATACTACTTCTCAACACGGAAGATGAGCATTCTCAATGCTGTTATTTCTGCCGGAGTGTATGTAGTGATGGTCAGCCCTGCTATCTTTGCAGGAAGAAGTGTGAAGGATACATTTGGCATCTATCTTGCACAGACGGATATTTACCATAGTCTTACAATGAATTTCCCGAGCCTTTATTGTCTGCTTCCGGGAGACTACTTTGAGTTCAAGAAGGCTGGTATCATGCTCACCATAACGGTGCTTGGCATTGCAGCCTGTGTATTCATAAAGCGCAGATACAGCTCCGCTTATGCTTACATAACGCTTGCATTCTGGTCAACTATGGTATGTACCTACTTCCTTCCCGGTATGCACGACAGATACTCCTATTTCTCGTGCATGGCTGCAATAATATGGGCAGCAACTGGCGGAAGGAAGACAGACGCCTTTGTTGCAGGTATTGTACATCTGGTCACGTTGTTCAGCTGGCAGCCTTATCTTTTCGGCCTTGAAGTCAAGTTCAGCATACTTTCTGTTCTGAATCTCGCAGTTATCTTCTACGTTGGAATGCGTATGTTCTCCATAAAGGAAGCACCTGAGGAGCTTCCTGCTGAAGAGCCTGCAAAGGAAGAAACTGCCGGGGAAGAGGAGAAGCCTGCTGAGAAAAAGGCTGAAAAGAAGTCTTCTGAAAAGAAAACAGCAAAGGCAACGACATAAGAACAACAAAAAGGACTGCTCCGGCAGTCCTTTTCTTTTGGTATTGCAGATCAAAACGCCCCGAAAGACGAATACCCGCATAGAGATTCAGCCCCTGAGTGTTTCAAATCGCTCAGGGGCATTGTTATCATTTATGCTGCTAATACAGATCGGGATCTCGTGCCGGATCAGCCCTTCCTCAGATAAAGTTTGTAAATGTCTTGATCTCGTGCGCAGGAGCAGACAGATCGTTTTTTTCTCCGTTTTCGATCAGCCACATTTTTTCTGTATCAATGCCGTCATTGTTCAGGACCTCGATCACTTCATCCATTGCAGTTGAGACACAGCCATTTTCATTTGGGCTGCCGTTAATAAACAGGATTTTTCCCATATTGATCTCCTCCCATAATATATTCGGATCTATATTATTAATTATTATAGCATAACGCTGCACCCGCTGTCAACAGAAACGCCATAGTACTTCTGACTGAATATCAGAAATACTATGGCGCAAAACTTCTTTATGAGTACCGGTCTGAACGGGGGTTCAGCTTATCATGATGTTTTATCCGTATCGGTGCCGGAGCTCTTTTTTACGACCTTTTTATCTTCCTCGACCTTCATCTCTGTGGTATTGAGATAGTTTGCAGGATCCTGGTGTACACCGTTGTAGCGCACCTCAAAGTGGCAGTGTGCGCCGAAGGAATATCCGGTATTACCTACAAGACCGATAAGCTGTCCCTTCTCGACGTACTGTCCCTCCATAGCGATAGCAAGGCTCATGTGAGCGTAAACGGTCTGATAGCCGTCCATATGGTCGATCATTACAACATTTCCGTAGCCGCCGTCGTTCCAGCCTGCGGAGACTACCATACCCGAACGTGCAGCGTAGATCTCGGTGCCCTCCGGAGCGGCAAGGTCAAGTCCCTGGTGGTTACGGTTACTGATAAATGTATCGCTTACCCAGCCGCCGTTCAGGGGCCAGCCGAATGAACCGTCACCAATAAGCGGAGCGCCGAAGAATACAGTTGCAGGATCGTCGGGCATTGCGGTATAGGTACCGATGCCGATCTCCTCCACAACGGGCTGCTTGACAGTCCTGCTGCTGAGAACTCTGCGGGAGCTTTCGATGCCGTCAACGTAGGTGACCTCTATCTTGTTCAGCTTCTCGCCCCGCTCACCCTTTACCAGCGTTGAGCGCACTCCCAGGTTGAGCGAACTGGTCTCCACCTCGATAGTCTCGTAGTCAATGAAGGAGAGTGTATCTCTTTCACGGATGTACTGTATAGGCAGGAAGCTCTCTGTCTCGTAGACGTTCACCAGCTTTCCTGTTCTTATATTTTCCTTTATCTCCGGGTTCATAGCACTGAACTCTTCCAGTGTCATATTGTACATCTGACAGATCTTTGCAGCGGAATCGCCTTCCTGACTCACATATGCACCACGCTTCTTGCGTGATGAAGTAAGCATGGAGATAGCAGACCTCTCGGTCATGATGCTGTCGGTAAGGTAGATACCTTCGGTATACTCGACCTTTTTGACATAAGACACGTCACGGACAATACCCTCCACCTCATAGTGTAAAAGGCGGTCGGCAAGGGCATCCTGGACCTCTTCCCTGTTGCGGACAGCTCCCACGAACTCGCCGTCAACGTAGATGCCGTAGGCAGTGGTAAGCTCCTCGTCCGAGGACTCCAGCATGATGTTGGCAAGCTGAGATGCAGAGATATACTTATCGCTGTCTGTGATGATCTTGAGGGAGTATTCCGGCTTGATCTCAAGGTTGAACTGGTCATCGCTTCCTGAGTAGGAGACTCTCTGCTTTACCTCTTTCTCGGCTTCCTCGAATTCAGCCTCAGAGGAAATAATGCCCAGCTCCTTGCCGTTATACTCCACCGCAAGTCCGTACTCAAAGCCTGAGCCGTAACGGATAACGGATATAAGGAAGAATACTGCGAAGATTGGGGCGATATAGTTGAAGGCTGTATACAGCACTCCGTCCTCACCGAAGAGGAAAGAGCCGATGAATATCAATACTGCTTTTGCGGTAGGGCCGAAGCCTTCCTTTCTGGCACGGCGAATATCGTTTGTCAGCTTGTTGGAGCGCTTAACTCTCTCCCGGAATGATTCCGTAACGGATACAGTTACCAGCTTCACTGCTCTGAACAGCGACTTCAGCAGGTCACGGATCTCGCTCAGCAGAAATCTCAGGACTCCGGCTGCTGCAAGGAGCAGAGCCGCAAAGAACTTTATGACTGCAATACCGGCAAGGGCGAAAAGGTCTGATAGTTTACTGCCTTTCTTTCTGAACGGGCTCAATAATTCTCCTCCCTTCGTTCTCTTTCTGTTCTGACTTAACAGTCACACTATTCCATTATAATAGTATGGCGCAGAAAATACAACTTTCCCCGGAGTTTTTTCTTTATCTGTACACAAAACTTTGTAGACCTGAACAAAAAATCCGGCTTATTTTTGACTTGTGTGCCAAGAGTATTCCAGCATATCGGTGGAATAATTCTCCAGTACCCTGAGAAGCGGCAGCACGTCCCTGCGTGCAGCTTCAAGGTCATGTTCCAGGTAGTTTCCGCATTCCACCGGGGTACAGCCGGGTATCTCGCCGGTGTACTCAGAGATGAAGCGGTAAGCGTCACGAACCAGAGCGATAGCCTGTTCTTTGGATACAGTGTCCCTTGTGAGCAGGTAGAAGCCTGTGCGGCAGC
>DNLQ01000130.1 GCA_003488415.1 Ruminococcus sp.
TGTAAACATTATTCAGTAATAACAACATTCTCGAACTTCTTGTAAGCGTCGAGATACCATTCCTTCTTGTCGCCGTTGTATGTCAGCTCATAGTACATACCGTCGCACAGCGTACTGGAGATAAGATACTTCCAGTTCTGCAAGGCTTTGCACTTCCAGACCATATAGACATCAAAAGGCGGAACAGTATCCGTCTTGTCGAGATGTGCAAATATATAATCTCTGACTATCTGTAAGGCTTTCTCGTCCATTCTCCTCACCTCCTTCAAATGGACATAAGAAAACCGCTCTCAGTGAGGGCGGTTTTGAAGTATTAGGAAACTTTTCCAAGGTATTTTTCAGTATGCTCAGTTTTTTCAAATGAAAGATTTCCATTCTTATCACGTTTTATCCAGAGAACAACAGGCATAGGTGTTTCATCGAGCAGTCCGTTTTTCCCCTTTTCTTTATCGTAGTACTGCAAGATAAGATCGTCTTTTCCCCAACACTGCGAAAGTGTCTTTGCCTTGTCAAAGCTGAGATCATTTTTCTGACAAAACATCTCAATCTCTGATGCCCATTCATCAAAAAGTTTACACATATGCTCACTCCCTTTCAAACGTGAGGAAGTTGCCCTTAGAATTATAGATTACGCTTGTTTTCTTTATTCTTCTACGATTTCAAAGCATTCAGGTGGAAAAAGATAATCTTCGTCAAGCTCAGTCATTATCCTATACCAGCCTTTTTCAACCGAAATAACTTCATATATTTTGTCTTTTTCAAAAGCTGTATCTAAATACTGTTTACCTATATATTTGACTTTCATTCCAACCACCTCTTTATGAAAAAATCGTGTTTTCCTATACCTTCACACTGTGCCCAGTGTAATTCAGCTTTTCGCCCTTCACCGTAATAA
Organism: Ruminococcus sp.; assembly: GCA_003488415.1. GTDB lineage: Bacteria > Bacillota > Clostridia > Oscillospirales > Ruminococcaceae > Ruminococcus. The sequence goes on from DNLQ01000130.1 coordinate 896, forward strand.
TCTACAGTTCCTGTGCCTTTAGCGTGTTGCCAATCTTTGGCTTTACCGCCGTATTTTTTAGCATATTTATCAGCTTTTCGGAACTCAGATTTAACGCCCTTTCCAGCAAAGACCTCAACATCTTGCAAACTGGTCCTTTCAACAAGGTTAAAATGTTCACCCGTTTCCAAATCCATAATGTCATAGTTTTTAGCCTTTGCTCCAAGTGACTTTCCGACCTCAATATCCTCTAATTTTATTATATCAGTTTTTTTGGATTTGTCAACCTTTTTCGTCGCTCTTCCTCCGCCTACGCTTCTGCTCCCCTGCATCTTTCCGTCAGGACCTTGGATATATTGGCGGTACCTCAGCTCTGTAAGTGCCCGTTCCTCACCGGTAACAAGGTTCTTTGTCTGTCCGGTATTGGGGGTATAGACCTCCATAGTAACAGGATCAAGGAGAACATCAGCAAGACCGAGGGTGATATAGTTGAAGCCGAGAGGCTCATAGTCCTCTTCCCGGCGGATCTCATCCACCTGCAGGATGTTGTTCCGCTTGGCTATCTCATAAGCCTGCATACGTTCAAGAAGACTGCCGCGTGTCAGTTCCTTGGTATCAAACGCCCAGTAATACCCCTGCTCCTTCTCGGATTCAAGCAGGAGAACGTTGTCCAGCTCTGTCTCGATCTGATTCAGGAGCGATATGACCGCCGAAATGAACTTCTTGTTGTCGTCATCGGATGCTCCGCCGTCAATGACCGTATGAGGGAAGCCGAACAGCTTGCAGATCTCGATGCTGTTGGTCTTCTTATTCTCGTTCATCTGGAGCTCCGCAGCCGTTGAGGATATCGCCTCGAAGTCAACACCGTCATTCAGCACGATTATCTTGTCACGCTTCTGCTCGTTGTCATAGACCTTCTGGTAACCTTCCCTGATCGCTGCTATCGCCGCATCCGAGAGCCTGTTCTTCGCTTTCAGGAAGCCCGGCTTGCAGCCGCCGTTGGAGTTCATCATGTTCTCCAGCTTCAGAGCGTTCCACGCTGCCGAAAGTACCGAGGATGCCTCCTCCTGCAACGGGATGTTCGTGTAGCCGTCCCGCGTCTTCCTCAGCAGCTTGATAAACTGGAAATCATAATAGTTCTGCGCGTTTATCTGCACTCTGAATGCCTTGAATATCGGATCATTGTTGCACATGATGCTCACGTTCCGGCTGTCCACATAGTGCAGGCTCCGGACACTCAGACCGTCGCTGTTGACGTATATCCATGCTCCGCGCCCGAGGTAGTAGTCCTCCACCGCTGCTTTCCACATGTCAACAGTGCTGAGAGTGTCGCCGGTGCTGCCGTTGAGCAGCTTCAGCCGGTCATCGTCGGATATCTCCGTGACCTGCTCTTCATCCTTCCTGTAAAGCTTCACCGGCAGCCGCGATATGGTCTCCCCTATCTTGCCGATGCAGGCTGATACCGTCGGTATGCTCAGCGCAGCCTCCCGCGTAAGTTCTCCGGTCAGTCCGAAGAACGTCAGTATGGTGTTTTCGCCGTTCTGAGCTGTATCCGCCCTTATTTCCTGCCGCTTTTTTCGTCTGAAAAGTCCTATTTTGACCACTCCTTTCGTGGTTTGGATATAAAAACAGCACTTGCAGCCGACATTGGTGCCGGTCACAAATGCTTTCAAGCGTTGTTTACTTCACTTCGCGTTTTAATATAGGCATAAGAAAACCGCCTGATCTCTCAGACGGTCTTATCTTTTTTCTTTTCTTCCTCAAGTCTTTTGATCATTTCAGCAAGTCTCTCAGAGCCTTCCTTATTTGATCCGTCAAGAACTACATTCATTTCTTCCATTCAAAAAGCCCACCTTTCTGCTGATTATCAAGGAATTTATTTACTACCGTTCGGTATTCGTTATCACGATATTCACCTTTTTTAGTTGCTTTAAGCACCTTTGTCGTCTTTGATTCTGTACCAACCTTTTTCGACAGAAATGACATCATATATCTTTCCGTTTGTCAGAACAAGAAAACTTGTTTTACCAGTGTACTTAACTTTCATTAATCCTCCCACCTTAGGTATTAATACCACATAACAAGTCTTTCTTCGGGAATTTCTTTCCTCTTGCCGCTTTTTAGCTCATCAAGGGTCCTTATAAGCCCGTTTGCAGCCATTCTGCCATACATTGAACCGAATTCTTTGATACTCTCGGCAGTATAATCCCTTGTTTTTATATCAAGCGTTATATGTGCTGACTTATCACTATTTTCAGGGATATAATCAGCTTCGATTGTTTTTAGTCCTATCGCTATGTTTATTAATCTCAGCATAATACTCCCTACTTTCTTTAGCATAATTAAACTTTTTCTCAGATATACTATGAGCTTTTATCTGAGATAAGCCCTTCTTCATCAAATCGCTTTCCATTTTTTCGTGATGAAGCAGTGTAATATCGTGCTTCTGGATGTTTTTACCCTCAATAAGCCTTTGCCATGATTGAGCCATAGCATAATTGGGATAAAAACGCTCTGGGACGTCTCCGCCCAAATCATGTTCTTCTATGAATACATGATTCTTTATTTGCAAAATGTCGCTTTCACTAAAGCCGGTATTATTTGAGATGTTTTTTACATCTGTTTTCATTTTACGAACAGACTCATAGTATTGCTCAGCATGAGCCTGTGCTTCTTTGCTGGCAGGAGATAATGCACCACTCACCGCTCCTGATTTTATTATACCACTTTTCGCAGATTTGTCAATACTCTTGCCTGCTCCGCCGGAAGAACTGCCTTCTTCACCAATCAGTATATGCCTTCCGTTTTTTGTTATCCAGCCGCGTAATTCATACCAGTGTGTCTCGATGTCTATCACTCTGACCGCATGTTCCGCGTAGTCCATGAACCAATTATTATCCATATCCACCTCATATGATCTGGCACCCGAACCCCTGCTCCATGCTGTCAAGCACATTCACCTGCAAGAGATACAGCGCGTTTATGACAGATACCACCATATCCACCTTGCCGGCGGACTTTCTCTTGTTGACATACTTGTTCAGATTCGTGTCCTCGGTGCATCTGGCGTTCTGGAAGTTGATCTCCAGCATATGATTCTCCTCATACCGCAGCTTACGGCTCAGGATACGTTCTTTCAGCAGCTTCGTTGGTCTGTGTAAGACGCTGCTGTGCTGTCTAATCTCAACGCACTCGATCGGATCCTCTCCGCTTTCCAGCTTCTGTACTGTGGAGATAGCATTGTACCGGTCAAAGCCCAGCTGAACTATCTCAACGCCGTACTGCTCCGGCAGCGACTGTATGAACCGCTCCACAAAGCCGTAGTCAATGACCTCATCACCGCAGGCAAAGCATTCTCCTGCGGCTATGAGCTTCTTGTAATCCACCTTTTCGCGCTGGGATTTCTCGTCGATGCGGTCAGCCGGGATGAATCCCCAGACCTTGACGTATATCATATCCTCATCCGCATCATATGTCACCATTGCGACCGAGGTATTGTCATCGGTCTGAGAGAGGTCAAGCCCGATATATACCTGTCTGCCCCTCCAGAACTCAGCATCCGCCGGAACTTTACACAGTCTTACCTTCGTTATCTCGACAAATCCCTCAACTCCGAGTCCTTTGTAGAGGATGTTCATGTGCTTGCACAGGAAGTTCTCCCGCTTGTTCTCATAATCTATGGCAGCCTGACGCTTCGCCCTCAGGTCATCCATGACGTATTCATGGGCGTACGCCACCGGATTAGCCTGATACAGCGCTGTGTCCGATGTCATCCACGCATCGCCGGTCTTGAACTCATCATCCGGCTCATAGAGCAGTGCGAACACCCTTCCATGCCGTAGTCCGTCAAGGATCTTTTTGGCGTTGTCAACCTCTTCCAGCATAGCATTGTTGTCATTGGGGTACTGGGTAGAGATGATGATGCCAAGCTTCTCCCTCAGCACGATCTGTGAGGATCGCATGGCTTCTATGGGATAGTTGTCCATTGCTCCGCACTCGTCAGCAAGAAACATATTTGCAAGCTTTCCGTCCATCTTGTCCTGTAAGTAAGCAAGAGGAGTATACTCAGAGTCAGTCAGCTTGCAGCGTATCTCCTTCCGCAGCAGCTTGAACACCTTCTCGTCCGCCAGACAGGGGCTCGACTTGATTATCTTCTTGATAGCCACCTGCAATTCACTGGAGAGTTTCAGATCCGGTGCCACACTGAAAAAGCGGCTGAACTTCGGCTCTGTCAGCAGTCCGATAATAAAAATGACCGCTGAGGTGAACGTCTTGAAGTTCTTCCTCGCGATCTCTAAAAGCCCGGTCTCGTAGTACCGGAGACTGTCGCTCCGGCGCTTTGTACAGAACAAGGCATATATGAATAAAACTGCGTAGTCCTCAAGTCCCTCATACATCGAATGTCCGAGGTCAGGGTGCATGATGATCTTCAGCAGCTTCGTTATCTTCTTCCAGCGCTTCTCACAGACATATGCTTCATCGCTCTGACCGTCCGCTATCTCCAGCCAGATCACCGCCTGCTTCTTTATGTACCGCCCGACATAGTGATTGTCCGGCTCGGTACACCACAGAGCATATTTATAAGCTCTGCTGTTCTTCACTATGTCAATTGCTGTCAGCTCCTTTCTGCGTCCGGGTATAAGAAAACCGCTCCGATTTCTCGAAGCGGTCTGGAAAGAGTGGTTATCAGGCAGGCGTAGCATTCTCCTGCATCTCTCGGGATTACTCCCTGTCGTTACCAGCGGCGTGTGGTCGCTACGAAATTTACCACCTCTGATAACCTACTCTTATCTTACCTTCATTATATCACATTTATTCTGATTTGTCAACTTTTTTATACACAGGAACGTTATTGCGTAAACGTTGAGCAAATCTTTTCTCGTTCTCACCAATTGCAGTTAGTATAGAATTCTTATAGCTTGGGTTTTCCCCTTCAACTACGAGCCTAAGAACTAAGTTTACTGTTTTTCCCTTATGGCTATATGATTTAGACACAATAGCTGTATTGTCCATATCATCTTTGAATATATAGTCGGGTGCTTCTATTATTTCAGGAAAATAGCCTTTAAAATCGTCATAAAACTTCTGACCTCTTCGCTCAATAATGTGTTCGATCCGATTATCTGTTATGATCACCTCGTCGGTGAGAATTCTTCCATTTGCAATAGTTTCAAACTTTTCAACATCTATCTTTCCAACTTTATGCACATCAGTTCCCGCCGTTTCTCCTGTCTTTTCTTCAATTATACCACTTTCCCCGGCTTTGTCAACCTTTTTGGCAGCTTTTCTGCCTGCTCCGCTGGTGGAGCTGCCACCCTCATCATCGCCAATCAGGATATGCCTTCCGTTTTTTGTTATCCAGCCTCTGAGCTCATACCAGCGTGTCTCGATGTCTATCACTCTGACCGCATGTTCCGCGTAATCTATGAACCAGTCTTTATTCATCATCGCTCAGCACCTTCAGCAGCGGATTCTCTTCCTTCGCCTGCAAGTTGAGGTTGCCCATTTTCGCCCTGCTCTGAGGACTCAGGCACAGCTCATTGCAGCAGCGGAAGAAGGACTTCGTATATCTGTCCTTCGATTGCAGCAGCTTGTCATTGCTGAGCTGCACCGGATCCTGATTGATCCTGCTCTCTATCTCCTGCATCCTGTCAAGCGCGATGCAGCACTCGGTCAGCACATAGATGTCCAGATTGCCAAGGATGCCGCTGCCCTCCAGTTCCCGGACGATGAACTTGAAGATCTTCTTCTGCGCAGTCGTCAGATACTTAGGCGGACGCAGCCTGTCTGCCCTGCCTCTGAGCAGTTCTTCGGTCGAGGACTTTGCCTCAGCCTCCGCCTTCGTAAGGTGCTTTGACGTAGTTTTCGCACTCATTGCCGGTCTCGCCACAGTATCACGTCCTTTCATTTAGGGAATATTTTATTTTCAGAGGGGGGCGTCGGTGGATGTCCGGAGCATTTCAAAAAAAATCTGACCTCCGGGGGGATATTTTACAAGATTTTTAACAATTTTTCCGCAGAAATTTCTCCGCTTTCTGCCTTTTCGTGATGAAAACGGCATAGTGTTATCAGGTTTTTTTCATCTAAACGCAACTCAAAGTTAGTTTTCAGCGGCCGTATATGATGCACTGATAGTTCCTCGTTGCAGAGCCGGATCTTTCCGCCTATACCGTGAAGACACGCCTGACAGAGATACTTGTCACGGCGCATGATGTATCCACGCTTTTCCTTCCACTCATAGCTGCCGCGGAACACATCTGCGCCGGATGAAGCGTTCTTCTCTGCCGGCTTTTTCGCGCAGACTTCGCCGCTGCTGTGGATGCCTCCGCAGTACGGACATGCCTTCTTCATCTGCCGGCGTTCCAGTCTGCTGTCAGCTGCTCAGCGAATCTGTCGAGCATTGCTTCGGGTATCGGACCTGAGGCAGTGAGAGTGACTGTTCTCCCACTTCGTCCGCAGGAAATGCACTCTATTTTCATGCTCACGCTATTTTTCGCGTACTCTCGTTTCAGCTCTGCAAGTCCTCCGCAGGTGCATTTGTTTATGTCCATATGATCCCTCCATGTGTATAACAGAAATACCGCCCCAAATGGAACGGTACTCTGTTAGGAAGATATAGTTTCTATGTCTGCTGCTGGTTGCAGGTGTGGGACTCGAACCCACGACCTCAAGGTTATGAGCCTTGCGAACTGCCGCTGTTCCAACCTGCCAGAAGTCTGCCGTCACCGGCAGATAAAATAAGATCATGATGTGTAGAACAAAAGAAAGGAGACAGAGAGCAGGCTGAGCGGAAGGAAATTCCTAAGCTCCCGGCTCTTGCCTGATCTCTATGTATACAGCATATCACATAAGGAAAGGACATTTCAAGACATTTCGGTACATAGTTTCTGTATTGCTTTCTTGACCTTGCTCTTCACAGTGTTCGGATGATAGTTCATTATCTCCGCGGTCTGCTCGATAGTGTGAAACAGAATATATCTGTGTATCAGAACAGCTTCAAGGTCATCGTCGTGAAGTCCGGAGATGATCGTCTGTATCTCTGCCAAGACGTTCACTGCCTCAACTCTCTGGGCATCCGCTTTTCTCTCCATTTCCGCAAGCTTCATGAGAGCGTTTTCCGTGCCGTTTTCGGCGCCGTCGCTCCTGCCCTTGTCATTGCCCTCCGAGCATCGTGAAAGCCCCTCAGCGCGTTCTCTGCACTGCCTGACGAGCATTTCCAGTGCCTTTGCTTTCTTGTCCGCGTAGAAGGCACGGTTCAGCCAGTGCCTTGTGGTCAGTTCAGTCTCCGTCATCGCTTCTCTCCCAGCGCCTTCACTATCCTGTCGTAGACCTCATCCGCAGCCTTGGTCTGCTTGTAGTTCACATACAGCGCCCCGGTTATGAGCGGCTGAATGTCACGCAGCAGCTCCTTCAGCTTCCGGTTCTCCTCTTCTGATGCATCGAGCCTCTTTTGCAGGCTCGCCATGTAGAGCATGTCAGTGTCACTCATTATCTCTTACCTCCTCACTAAGACTGCCTTTACCGCAATAAAAATTCGGCTTGACCTCAGCAAACTGCAATGTCTTATTTTCTATGTAACACATAGGACAGTCGTAACGGTTGAGCTTTACACAATCTTTGCATCGCACAATCTCGATGCCCTTGTTTTTCTTCATCAGTCTGTCCCTTTCTTTTTCGAGCTGCCTAACAGATCCTATTAACTCGGCGGCTCTCTTTGTGTACTGTGTAATCAGTGCAAGATTCTCATCAATCAGCTTTTCTACTTCCTGCAAGCGTGTCACTTTCTTTTACCTCCTTCATGATCTCCCGTATCTCCTCCGCACTCAGCTCCCGGCAGTCCGTGCCTGTCCTCATCACAGACAGCGGACAGCTCAGGCAATGTATTTGCTGAGAGCAGATGTTTTCACGGCACAGCAGTTCTTTCACCGCGCTTTCTCCTTCCCGAATCTGTTGATAACGAACTTGTACTTATCAACATCGAAAGCATCTGGATCATTTTTTTGAACTCCGTCCTTATCGAGCCAGACAAGAAGCTCAGCATAGCAGTCCTTGTACTCTCGGCTTTGGGATGCCAAATAATTATCCATACGATCAATGTACCTCTCAGCTGTTTTCTTCCCGTAATCGTTAATTAATTTGTCGTACTCCTCGGTTTTCAACAATACTTTTCCATTTCTGCCGTAGGTTGTTTTGTTGTATTTAAAACTGTCTTTAATATTTTCTTTAATATTGTCTTTATATGTAGGGTTACCATTTTTGGTAATAGTAGGGTTACCATTTTTGGTAATAGTAGAGTTACCATTTTTGGTAATAGTAAGGTTACCATTTTTGGTAACGGTTACCATTTTTGGTAATAGTAATTCTGTACAACTTTCAACAGCCCATTCTTCATAATCTTTCACAATGGAAATAGTCTGAGGTTTAACACCTTCACTTGATCTCAGTTCTATCAGATTCAGTGCTGAAAGCTTTTTTAATGCCCTTGAAATATGCACAGATCTTGTCCCTACAGCACTTGCAATCTCTGAAAGTGATATCTCTGCATAACTTCTGTTGAACCCATAAGTCCTGCGGATAATGTACAGCAATATCCGCATTTCATTGCCTGAGATATTAAGCCTGCATATTGCTTCGAGCAACTCGTTTGCTATCTTGGTATATCCGTTCTTTAACTGCGGATTAGCCACATTATCACCTCGATCAATTCTGCAAAAGGACGGACTATGCCGCCCTTTACAGAAAACGTTATCATTCTACTATGATCACTTCGCCAGCTTCTACAAGATCAGTAAGTGCATTTTTCAGAACGGCACATCCCCGTCCGAGAGGATCTCATCGAACTCGCTGAGATTGCCGTATGAAAGACCGGAATCATCACCTGCCGGCTGAGCCGCAGGCTGTGCGGTCTGCGTATTCTGAGTATTACTGCTGCTGTCATTCTTTCCGCCGCAGAATTCCACATTGTCAACGTATACTTCTGTAGTGTAATGAGTTACATCTGAATGGTTCTTGTCGGTGTAGCTTCCGGAACGCAGATTGCCTTCCAGAGCGATCATCTTGCCCTTATTGAAGTAGCGCGAAACGAATTCCGCAGTCTGTCTCCAGGCAACACAGGTGATGAAATCCGCCTGCCGCTCGCCGGTGTTCTTGTCCGCGAATCTCCTGTCTACAGCGACTGTGAATCTGCATGATGAAACTCCACTCTGAGTCTGCCTCAGTACCGGATCAGCTGTCAGCCTGCCCGTCAGTATCACTTTGTTCACTCGTTTTCCTCCTTCCTATCATTTTCATCACTGCTGCCTCGAATCTGAAACGCTCATTATCCGAAAGTATCACTGCACCTATCTTTCGCTTGTAATGCTCGTACAGCGGACGAATATCCGGATGATTCACGTTCAGCTTGTAGCCATATTTGTTGTGCGGAGCATAAATCGAGCCGTTATGATTATTCAGTGCTCCGAGCTGCTCAGCGGTCTCCCATGACAGTTTCTTTCCCATAGGTTCACCTTCTCGGAGCTGTCATTTTTCTGTAGTTGTGGTAGTAGTAATAGAATACTTCCAGGATCTTCAGGGCCGAACGTTCCCGGTCAGGAGTGAAGACCACGTTGAAGTTGTACCTGTTCCCGCACTGCCATGCCTGTATCGTCGAGTAGACCGTTGCTCCGATATTCTTCACTTTCCGGTTCTGCTTTTCGGCTGCTGCATCAGATATCTGATAGCCTTTGAGATATTCCCAGCCTGAGCAGTTTTCAAGCAGCAGCGTGAATTGCCGGGCGTTTTTCGAGATCGTGTCAAATTCCTTTTCGATACGCTCACGATCAGCTGTGAGGTTGCCGTAAAGTTCGTCGATGTCAGCCTTGCGCTCGATCACACAGGAACGTGAAAAATCCTTTCCGTCAACGGTAAAACTGTAGTCACCGTAATCAAGCTTCCGGCTCTCGGACATGATCCCAAGAGCCTTGAAAGCATCAATGATATGCCGGTTCTTCTGCTCCCGGCTGTCAGCAATGACAGTGACTTTTTTCAGGAATTCCTTCTTCTCGTCATTACTCAACCTCATACACCTCGCAGTCCTCGTGATAATTTCTGGGTGCTGTCAGCACTTTCGTGAACCGGCAATAGCCGCAGTGTTCGCAGCGCTGAGGTGTGAGCTTTCCTTCCTTTATCTGCTGGAAACGCGGGACAAGGTTCATGACCGTTTCAAGCGAACTGTCAAGATCATCGTCCGGCACCCAAAGCACATCAAGATCCGGCTCAGCTTCTTTGGTGACAGCTGCTATGTAGAACGGCAGCGTCTTCCCGGTATTCTGCCGGACTATTTCACGATATATCGCCCCCTGGATATCATATCCCCAGTAGTTGATGAAGTGCTGACGCTGCTGCTTCTCCGAATTCCAGATGAGCTGGAAGTCCCTCACGCATTTCAGGTCAACTATGCACTTGTCTGCACAGTAGCTGTCTATCTTGATCTTGAAGGGCACTCCTGCTATCCCTCCGGTCATAATGACCTGCTTGTCTCCGGACATAAACTGCATGAACAACTCTGAACGCTCTGCTCTTTGTATCATCTTTTCAGCCTGCCTGTACTGGACTTTCAGCTCTCCGTCCTTCTTGAATATCTCCTTGTGCTGCGCATTGAAAACGTCAAGCGTCCCCTCAAAGTGAGCATCGATATATGAGCCGACCAGCAGCGCATCCGTGACCTCTCTCTGATATTCGCCGCGTATCTCCGCCAGAGCAGCAGCCTCGCATCTCATAAAATTCTTGAACTGTGAGCTGCCCATGTAGAGCAGCTCGTTCTCCGGGGAGAAGTAGTTTTCTGATATGAGAGTATGCTTATTCAAGATAAGTCACCTTCATTTCCGTATCATCAGTTGTTCTGGTGGCTATGAACTGTACTCCTTTCTCCCTGCACTTGCTGTACAGCTTTTCACGGTTCTCAGACGTGAGTTTCTCAGTGCCGTCAATAAGTATGATCTGCAATCCGTTCGGCTTAGAGAGGGCAACATCTACGCAGAGGCTGAGCTGCTCTCCCTCAGAAAGATTCGACACAGGAAGCCCGTTGATAAGCGGTATTCCGTCCTTGACTGTAAGGCCCTCGATTGGAATATGAGCATTTTCGAGAATAGTGCCGGGGAGTGCTCTCGCAAGTTCTATCTTTCTGGTAAACTCCGCGGATACTTCCTGAAGTCTTTCGAGCTTTTCCTGCATCGACTTCATACGGTTGTATTCGTTAAGGTGACGCTTCATATTTTCGGCGTTGCCGATCTCTGCCTGAAGCTCCGCACAGTCGAGCGGCTGCTTATCGAGGTATTCATCAGCAACACTCATATCTGAATCAAGTTTGGTTTTTGCTTCGTTGAAACGGCTCTCTGCAAGTGCTTTCTTATCTTCAAGCTTACCAGCAAGTCCGGCAAGCTTTTCCTCATTAGCTTTGATCTCTGCTTTCATACGCTCGATGCCTGATAGAAGACTTTCACGTTCAGCTGCTATAGCCTTTTCTTCTGCTGATATCTCTATCATTTTATCAGCTTCAATTTTTCTGAGCTTTGCATCATAGCTGCTGCGGAAGAGCTTCGCACGCTCGATGCGGCTGTTGAACTCCTTTATCTGTTCAAGTTTCTTATATGCTGCCCCGAGATCGTATTTTTCCCAGGTATCAGCCTGGTAATGCTCGGGAATGTCTTTAGCAATGTCCTCGATGAATGCAGTCTCGTTTCTGATGTCGCGGTTCACGTTCTGACGTTCTTTGAACCACTCTCCACTTTCGGACTGCATATCACTCAGAACTTCAAGAATGTTCTGTTCGTAGTTCACCCAGGAGGGGATCTCACCGAAATTCTCGTTGATAAAGTTCAGATCCCAGTCGAACTCAACAAGGTCGAGAATAGCCCTGTTCTTCTCCTTTGTTGTCATAAGGGTGAATGCCACTGGATCAAGCTGGAGGGGTGAGAAAAGCTGTTTCAGGAAGCTTTCCGGAGACATTACCTCTCTACCGTTTTCCTTGATAGACTTGTAGTCAGCCTGTTCGGTGCGCTTGCGGCGGTCAATGCTCAGACCGGTGTCGGTCTCTATGATGATCTCGCCCTCTTTTTCGCCTTCATGAACGATGATGCTGCGGTCAGACTGATTAGTCAGTGCATACCTGAAAGCGTCGATAACCGAGGTCTTGCCGACACCGTTCGCCCCGGTTATTTCGACACTGCGGCCGTCAAGCTCTGTCTCTCTTATACCGAAAAGGTTCTTTATCTTGATTTTTGTGGTTCTCATACTTTATACTCCTCTACATTTGTTACATTAAACGGATCCGGTGCTTTCTGCGGCTGCGGACGTTCCATGTCCTCAACTTCGCCCTCGACCTGAACTCCCATGAGTATCTCCGGACAGTAAACTCTCGCAAAGAACGCTGCTGCGCGGTAAGCGAGCATCAGCTCCGGCATTGTCTGCCATTTACTTGTTTCCTTTCCGTACTTATCTTTCTTGCTATACCAGCCCTCAGCCTTAGCCATTCCGATAGTGACCTCAGCTCCCTCGATGACTTCACCGTCAGGCTTCGTCACACGCACAAAACAGCCTCTTGTATCGGTCCCACGCTGTCCGGTATAGATCGGTTCGGCATCGCCATATTTAGCCTTTATAAAACTCATGCAAGCCTGTCCGCTCCAGGAGGGCTTCCCCTTCACAACGTAAAGGTTCTGCATTACCATGAGCGGTGTGACGCCCATGCGCTCTGCCATATCGACAGCTATCGCGCAGTCCTCTGTCTTGCCCTGGTATTGCTGAGGTACCAGGGACGACTTGGCAAACACGCTTGCCAGTTTGTAGCTTTCACGGAAGCTCTCGATGAAGCCTCCGCTCGGCTTTGCCATTACTTCATTCAGCTGCTCCGGCTGCACTGTCAGCGCGGTCTCTTTGTTTTCACACATCTTGACTTTTCTTCCTTTCTGTGATATTATATTGGTGGTATATAGTTTGCGGGACTTCCCGCTCGCTCCCTTCGGGGAGCTTTTTTCTTTATGCGAACATTCTCTTCAATGCGTCAGCTGCATCTTCCGGCACATCGGTGAAGTCATCTTCATCCACGCCCACGATCAGAGCAGGACCTACGATGTCGATACCTGCGAAAGCTGATGCTATCGGGTTCGGTGCCATTCCGCGGAGCCTGCCTTCTTCGTTGACGATCATCACTGCTTCGCCGGGGACGATACCGATCGTCTCGATGTGTCCGTCAACAGCTTTCTGCAAGGCTTCCAGAGTGTTATCTATCTCGATCTCGCTGACGCTGTGTCCTTCAAGTTTAAGTGCTTTCATTATATTCCTCCTAACATATCCCAGAGCTGCTGATACAGGTCAGTTTTTCTCATATCCAGCTGATACTGCTGACGGCTGATGTCGTCGAGTTCAGCCCTGATAACCGCAACTGCGTCTGATACTGTTATTCTCTTCTGCGGTGCCGGTATGATCTCCGGCTTCTTATAGACTTTCTTCGGCTTCTCTATCTGCTGCCCTTTGCTCAGAGCCGCATCAAAATCCTTGACAGCTTCGACAGCCGCATCGACAGTCTCCTTTTTCTTCAGCTGTCCCCTCAGATGATTGAAGCACCTGTTGTCTATTCCGTTCGAGGTAAGTATGCCTATGATCCGCTCGACCGGACAGGCGTTGAGTTCTGCAAGGATCTGGACCTGTCCGCCCTTATCCTTCGCCTGACGGTATCTCATTACTATCTCTTCATTGGTCATTGCCAGTCCCATTCAATTCACCTCCTCCAGCTCCCTCCGGAGCATTGATATCATTTTCTCAGCGTGAATGTAATCTGCTGAGTCCTCGCTGCCGCGGAGCCATTCGAGTTCCATTTCCCACTGTCCAAGCCTCCGCAGCAGCTTACGTCTGCACTTAGCCTCCGGGCTGAATTCTCCCGTCCCGTCACACCAGTGCATGAACGGCACCAAAATGTTCGGCAGGACTATGAAGGTCAGTGGGGCGACTATGAGGATAATTCCGAGTTCGTACATCACGTCAGCTCCATAAGTGAGGTCATGAACTTCGCCCGGTCAATCCGGAAGTAGTCGCATATCATCCTCACTTCCCTCAGCGTCAGCATTTCAGGATCGCGCAGACGGGCTGCATATGTAACTCCGCTGCGTCCGATAAGCTTTCCCATTTCATCGTTAGTCCGCTTCCCCTGCACCTTTTCCAGATTGCTCCGCAGACGCTCGACTTCCCTCTGATGCTCAGTCAATACTACCTTCGGCATAAACTCACCTCCCTCTGTCGTCGTTTTCGGTTGTCAGTATTCCTATGATCTCAAGGCTGAGTATGATCTGGATCACGTCCAGTATGATGTCTATGATCTGTTTCATGTGCTTGCTCCTTTCTGACCGAAGACCAGCTCTTCGCATGTTGTGCCGAGACGCTTCGCAAGCTCCACGCCTGTTACGATCGTCGGCAGTTTCAGTCCTTTTTCGTACTGGGCAACCATGGCCTGTGAGATATCGACCATTGCGGCGAGCTCAGCCTGTGTGATGCCCTTTGCCTTTCTGAGGCACTTTACGTTTTCTGCGAATGACATTTTATCACCTCCTTTTTAAAACTCAGCTATTGACATAATGTATAAAAAGTCGTATAATAAGACTAAGAATATTTATATTACCCTATAGAATCACACTGCTCTCAAACTATAGGATAACTGTACCCTGTTCAATAGCTTGATTATATTATAGTCTGATTTTTGTCAGAAGTCAACACTATTTCCGATTTTTATCAGATTTCGGCTGTTTGCACTATTTTATACATACAAAACTAATAGTTTTTCACAAAATTTTAGGAGGATAAAAAATAAAAGCCGCTCAGTGATCTGAGCGGAAAGGAGATAAAATGAAGTTAGAATATGATTGCGTGCGGCATGTTTTATTAGTACTTGAAGAATTGTGCAGCTTTGATCCGGATTCTTCTTCAGGATACAAGGAAGTTACAGCAGCTGATATTCAAAAAAGCATGCTCAGTATTTCTGGCGCGCCGCATCATGAAGTGAAGGATATATACTATACTATCCTCAAATTAGATGAGGGTGGCTTCATAACGACAATAGAAATAATTGAAGACGATTTTACGAAGGTAAAAAACGTTATCGATATCACATATCAGGGGCACCAGTATCTTGATTCGATCAGGGATGAAAGCATATGGTCTTCAGTCAAGTCTCTATCCCCATCACTTACATTCAGAATCATTACTAATATTGCAGAAAAACTGATCATGAAGAAGATCAAGCTATGAGCCGTCAGTCTGTAGATTCATCCGGGATCAGTTTGTCTATCTTTTCAGCCTCATAAGACTGCCTCGGAGAACCAAGTTCTGTAACTACACAGTCGGTCTGGCGCTCACTGATGACAGTTTTTTCCACCTTAAACTCGTTATTTTCGTCTATATACTTTTCCATATATACAACTCTTATTATATTTTCTACTCGTACAGCGCGGTTTATCTTTTTCTTATATTCGTGTTCCATTTATTCACCTCCTTCTAAGAAAGTCTGTAAGTCTGTAAGTATGAAAAAAGATGATTATATTTTTGAAACTGATTCAATATCCGAATATGATATTGAAAATGTAATCTGTAATTATTGCGGATTATCTTATGTTGACAGCTTATTTTTTTGATCCACGCCCCTCTTCACGAAAGCACGATAGCACTATTCGCACTCTCGATCCGCTGTATCAGCCATGCTTTCACATCTGTCTTCCTGCGTTGTTAAGATTTTCAGATTGACGTTGTTTAAATCGCGCAGCATACATAGACCTATAATTGCAAGGCACTTTGTCTGTTCGTTATCTGTTTCATCAAGAATATCACCAAGAATAGTCATAAAATGTCCCTTGCCTTTTTCAGTTATCCTCATTCGCTTCACCTCCCTCCAGCTATATTATATTCCGATTTTTATCAGAAGTCAATAGAAAGGACGTGACTTTATGAAGAAAGAACTATCAAAAGAAGAAATACTAAAATTAGCTAAGAAAAAAGGAATTAAGCTATCCTTTCTGAACAGTCTTATCGGCGGATACCGCGGAAGGCTTACCGATTGGAAAAACGGCAAGACATCTTTAACAGAATCGGAAACCGAAATAATCGTCAACTATCTTCTCGGCACAGATAATGCATCCGTTGACGAAAAAAATACATTATCATCTGACGAAAACAATTTGATTGAATTATTCAGAAGTGTTGATGATTTTGGCAGGGAAGCTATTAAAAACACGGCTTCACATGAACAAAAACGCTGTTTATCTGAAAGGAGTCTTTCAAGAATGAATAAAAATGATAGATACAATGCTATCCAAGAGAAAGATGATGAAATGCGAAATTACGCTTCAAAAATCCTCAAGTCAGTCGATGAGACTTATAACGAAGTTTTTTATGAACGCCATGATATAGATAAATTAAAGTATTTTATAAATATTGATTCTGCAATAATTGACGAAGCACATGGTTTTTATAAAAACGATGATGATTTAATGAGATCTGAAACCGATTCATTCTTTGAAGCCTGTTATAAATTCATCAGATCCGTAGAGGACATGATAAAGGCTAAAGGAAGAAATGCAATATCAGAAAGAAAACAAGAATGCGGTATTTGTTTTGAAGAACTGGTTAATAGTGTAAAAGACACCATACTTGAAGATCGCGAAGTTCTGAACGACTTGACCACCAATATGGAACGCTCAGAATATGTTAGCAGAAGAAAAGAAGAAGATAAGAAAAAATCAGCTATCGCTCCCACTTCATTGGCTATAACAAGTGAACAGGGAAGCAGCAAAGCAGCTGCAAGGCGCACAAGCTCTGACAACAGCGCTAAAGAACCGCCGTCCGCCGACATTCTCATCGAGGTCACCGAGGGTGATGGCTTATGAACTATCATCTCTACACCAACACCCGCGATGCAGCTTGGCAGTTCCTCCTTGACAACGGCGTTGACCGACTCCCTGTCAGCTTTCACGATATCTGTCGGACGAACGGTATCGGTCTTTACAAGGACTGCGGTTCGGGTTACTTCTCTGCCGATGAGCGTGGAGTCGTATTTCTCCGTGACGGGAGGTACAACATCTTTCTGAACGGCGCGGATCCTCTTGAAGTCCAGCGATTCACTATCGGTCATGAGCTGGGGCATATCTTCTTCGGGCATCTGATTGACAGCGGACTTCACACACGGCTCACAGGTACAAGAGCGGATCCGAAAGCTCCTGAAGAGTATCAAGCCGAACGCTTCGCAATGGGTATTCTTGCACCTGCCTGCGTACTCTGGGGACTTGGACTGCATTCCACCGACGATATTGCAAGAGTTTGCAGCATCTCGCTTGAAGATGCCCGTATTCGCGCAGAGCGTATGCGGGTGCTTTACAAAAGAGATGCCTTTCTCGCATCCGAACTCGAAAAGCGTGTGTTTGAGCAGTTTGAAAACTATATTTCCGAGCATAGGAAATAGAAAGGAGCGTGATACCATGGCAAAGGCACAGAAGCTGCCGTCCGGCAATTACCGCGTGAGAGTGACCGATCCCGAGACAGGGAAAAGGCAGTCCTTCACGGCTCCTACAAAAAGAGAAGCCGAGCTTGCCGCTCTGGAATGGCTCGGAGGCAAAAAAGTAAACGCCGACAGCAGGACAGTCGGTGAGTGCATTGATGATTACATCAACAGCAAGGTCAACATCCTGAGTCCGACCACTATCGACGGATACAGGAAATGCCGGAGGAACTGTCTCAGTGAACTGTGTCCGCTGCCGGTCAGCAAGCTCACTCAGCTCGACGTCCAGAAGCACATGAACATGCTGGCGCTGACCTATTCGCCTAAGACGGTCAGAAATGCTCACGGACTCCTGGTCTCCGTACTCAACACTTATTCTCCGGGAACAGTCCTGCACACGACTCTCCCGAAGATGCAGAAAAAAATAAAGCAGCTCCCGCCTGCCGAACAGGTAGTTGCTGCTGTTATCGGATCTGAGATCGAACTTCCCTGCATGCTTGCCCTGTGGGAAGGTATGCGTATGTCCGAGATCAGAGGTGCTAAGCGATCAGATCTGAACGGCAATATCCTCACTATCCATGAGACTGTCGTGACCGTCGAAGGACAGAACATCACCAAGGATTCTACCAAGACCTTCGACAGCACACGTCAGATCAGTCTCTCGCCTTATATCATGGAACTAATAAGCCGTCTCCCGGAGGAACAGGAACACTTCACTGTTCTCAGCGGTCAGGCTATCTACAAGCGATTCTCAAGGCTGCTTCAGTCCAACGGTATCGCTCACATGACCTTCCATGATCTCAGACACATGAACGCTTCAACTATGCTGATGCTCGGCATTCCCGACAAGTACGCCATGGAGCGCGGCGGCTGGAGCAGTCCTCATATCATGAAGTCTGTCTATCAGCACACTTTTTCCTCGGAAAGAAAGCTCGTCGATAATGCTGTTGATGAGTTTTTTATGAATATCATTGATAAAACGGACACAAAAACGGACACAAACTCGAATGAGTAACGTAAAATAGCCGAATTTCAAGTGGATTCTGCGGGTTCAATTCCCCTCGCCTCCACCAAACAAGGAATCTGCTATAATTCGGCGATGCACAAATTCTCGCGATTTATAGCAGATTTTTTTATTTCCATATTCTTTGTGAGATTTAAGAAAACAAAGTGGATATTAATGTTTTCTGCAATAAAATGGACACGAAAATGGACACGGCATCAGATGTCATTACGTTACTCGATATTTTGAAAGGAGCAATTATGAATATCGGGCGCAGAATTTCAAGAATACTGATGTTACTGGGGAACCAGCCGAGTGTCAAGGGGTACCAGTACATAAAAAAAGGGATCGCATATTGCATGCGCGATCCGAGGTCAGTGACTAACCTGTCGCAGCTGCTCTATCCGAAGCTTGCGGAAGAATTTGGCACGACCTCAGCAGCAGTCGAGCGGGCAGCCAGATCGGCAATAAAGGAAAGCTGGCATCGCCGTGACCGTGAGCTGTCAAAGGAAATATTCAGCAACAGCCTGCAAGGATCAGATGATATCCCATCAAACTCACTGTACATAGCCGCAGTAGCAGAGTGGCTGAACGATGAAGAAGAAAAGGCATTTTAAATTAAATAATAAAAATATATCCAAACCCTTGACTTTTGGCTACCCATATGTTATAATATAATCACAGTAAGGAAACACCTTACAAGTAACGGGGCAGAACGGGAAAGGAGGAACAAATGGACGAGATGAACGATACCATGAGAATGATGATAAAAGCAATCATTCAGATAATCAAGGACAGCAATGACAAAGACGAAGCACTCAAAAAAATAGAAGCTCTGCTTAAATAACAGAGCTTCCCACAAAACTAAAGATTGGGCGGAATCTGCCGCCGCCCTCTCTTTAATTCAAATATATCACGTTTTGCCCCGTTTGTCAAGAAGGGACGTGATGAAAATTTCTGATAACGGCAGAAAAAAAATGGGCAGACCATTTGTTGGCAATGAACCTAAAGATATGAGGGTATCATTGAGAGCTACTAAAACAACTGTGGAAAAATTCGATAGGTGTTCTCAGATTCTTGGAAAGTCAAAAACAGACATACTTGAAGAAATGGTAGATACTCTATATCATAAGGTCACTAAACAATAAAAACAACGGCAACGCCGCACCGTAGGAAGCAAAGCGTTACCGTTATTCCGCAGACAGATTGCTCTATCTGAAATCTATTATATACCAGATTTTGCTTTCTGTCAAGACTAACAGAAAGGAAAATAATATGTCAGACTTATTTGATGTAGCCACGGAAATCGAAGATGTCCTTATTGGCATCGAAAGGGCAAGAGCCGCAGCAGACCTTAGCTTAGAAAGGCTCGATAACGATATAATCGAGCTCGCAAAAGAAACACCTGTAACCTCTCACATCTCTTTTTGTGCAAGTTCTATTAGACTTTCTACCGACAGAATCTTTGAAGAAATGAAGAAGTTGGGACAGCTCACTGAAAGCCTTTACGCTATCAGCAAGGGGGCTAAAAGATGACTGAACTCATACTGACAAACCTCGGAGGAATTGAAGTCGTTGACAGCAGACAGGTTGCAGAAGCTATTGGAAAGAAGCATAAGGAACTTCTCAGAGATATTCGCCATTACAGCACATATCTTGCTGAGAGCAAAATTGCGCTCTGCGATTTTTTTATCAAAAGCGACTATACAGATTCAACAGGAAGAACGCTCCCCTGCTATCTCTGCACCCGAAAGGGCTGCGAAATGATAGCAAATAAACTGACAGGTCAAAAAGGTGTAGTGTTTACTGCCCTATATGTGAACGCCTTTCACAATATGGAGCAGAAATTACAGCAGTCTCCAACACTCTACAGTGGAAAAGCTACCTCAGTCGGTGAAGTTGCAAGCCTTATCAAAACCCTTAGAGGGATCATGAAAGATCAGAAAAGTGAGCCCGAAAGGATCGCGCTCATGGCAAAAGGCGTTTGCGATCAGTTTGGTATTAAGCTTCCAGAGAGATTTGTTGAGCCAAAGCGTTGGAATGGTCAACTCGTTCTTGTAGGATTTACTGAAAAATGATTCAATAAACACAAAATCCCCCTCCGAGGCAAATTCCTCAGAGGGGGATGCTCAGTTATAGTTATCGCTGCCGAGCACGTTCAGATGCCGGCTGTAGCGCTTGGGGATGTTGATGCCCACAAGATATCCGATAGAGTGGAGAAAGCCGGAAATTACCGCAAATCCGTCCTTATAGAAAGCCTCTATCCGCTTGTCTTTGAAGGGGATGTTCTTATAGTCCGGCGGACACACAAAGGTCCAGTCAGCGCCGCTCCTGTCCAGAACAATGCGGAAAAAGCTGTCGATATCCGTGTCTTTGCGTCCGACCTTAGAGAGCAGGATATGGTGTTCCATTGCCTCGTCTATCTGGCTGATTATAGCCTCTTTCCCGTCGAAGGAGATGAGTGCCAGCAGCGGCTCATCCTCGTTTATAGCCCTGTCCACGGCTTCAGCAGTCGGGTATTTTATGATGTTCATTTCCGCACCCCTTTCACTTTCTGCTTACATTATAGCACAGCGGTCCGGATAAAGTCAAGCATTACTGTTCCTCCAGCAGTCCCGAATACAAATGGTCATCCAGCTCCACGGTGACCTTGAGGGACTTCTTCTGCGGTTCAGACGGCTTGGCGAGACCATTCTTGCCGGAATCCCTGATGATCTTCGGGTAATCCAGATAGCACTCATCGAGGTCTGTATTCCCGGTGATTCCGGCGATGCTGCCGGTGTTGGACTTCTGCCACATGCCATAAGCGCCGGAATATGTGGGTTTCTGAACGCCGTAATTCGCCACCCAGACCGTGAAACGCTGCCTGATATAGTCAGTGGTGCAATGCTCAAGGCTGTATGCCGACATATAGAGTCCGGCATAGTAGCCGGCTTTTTCGAGTTCGAGCAGGAAAGCGCTGATGATCGCGCTGACCTTATCGCGTCCGAGAGCAATGACCTTCTGCTCTTCCACGTCGATATATATCGGGTATTCAAACTGCCTGCCTTTGAGCACCTGAATGCAGACAGCAGCCTCTTTCCGTGCCTCATCCTCGTTCATTGCGTAGCTGTACCAGTAAGCGCCGCAGGGTATCCCGGCTTTCTTGGCACCGGAATAGTTCCTCTCGAATTTCTTGTCCTTCTGAGTGATCTCCCTGCCGTATCCTGCACGGATCACAACAAAGTCAGTCCTGACCTTGCTCCAGTCTATGTCGCCCTGCCACTCAGACACATCAATGCCGTTTTTAGTCATTGTCATTTCCCTCCTTTTTTGATTTTTCACGCTGTGTTCCGAAATAAAAGCCGATAACCATTGCGTATACCGACATGAATATCTGCGGATCTATTTCACCGCATACTGCAAGATATGTAAATGCACCGGTAAGCGTGAAGGTAACCAGTGTTTTTACGTCGATGAGCTTAGCAATTCGCTCTTTCATGCCGTTCACGCTCCTTCAGAGTTATCTCCACCGCTGTCAGACGTTCGTTCAGGTGATTGTGCGCGTCGATGCGCTCGCCCTGCCGTTTCAGTTCCTCTTTGACACCGTCCAGCTTCGTGCTCAGAACTGCCACCTGCTTGTTGTTGCTGACTACTGAGCCGAGGAATCCGCCGGCTGCCGCTATGACCGCAATGACTATGTCCGTCCAGTCGCTCATGCTCCGCCTCCAAGTTCCTTTATCATAGCGTACAGTTCCGCATTTGTCGGGACGTATGGCTTGAAGTCCGGCGATATATCATACAGGTCTTTCAGGCAGCACATGGGATAGAGCGTCAGATCATCGAATACAGCTGAACCCTTTATCCAGATGCGGAAAACATAATACTTGTATGCACCGTTGATAGTTACCTCCACATCGCTTGCGGAATTTGCGAGCAGATTCAGCTGCAAGTCATCATTATAGCCATAGAACTGTATGCGGACATTATCACTGCCCGAGCCTTTCATGATGTACACGCCGTCCTGAGTGAAGGGATTCTGTTTATTGTCCGTCGTTGACGCAGCACTTCCCCAGAGGTCAAACACGAGCACGGTATTAGATGAGCTGCTGTTGGTTCCGCTGATAGTGATAGTTCCGTCATCGTTCGGCGTCGCCGTCACTCCGCTTTTGGTCGTCGCCGGGAAGCCTAAGATGATCCGGTTCTTCGGTCCGGTGTCGATCACGCTTTTCAGTTTGGCAGATATGGAATCTGTTTTCGTGTCAAGTGATGAGACCGCTGAATCCGTATCCGCAAGAGCCGTGTCCAGCTTGTCCATATTCTCAGTTATCACCGACATGTCGAACTTGTCAGTGTGATCTTCCTGCTTCCCGAGATCATAGTTCGGTGTATATGTAACTCCCATTATTTTCCCTCCAGTTCATTGATTTCACGCTCTTCGAGGTCGCTCACCCTAAAAGTCTCCATGCCGGATATAGATACGGACATCTGCCGCGTGTCGGATGCAAATAGCGCTTCCCTGACCGCACGCAGTTCCTTTTCAGCCGCTGATGTACCCGAGGTTATAGTGCCAGCTTTGTATTTCGGACGTATCAGGGACGGATTAAAGCTGCCCAGTGTCATTTTCAGACAGTCGCCTGTGAGATGATCCCGTCGAACGCTCACTATCTCCTGCTCCGTAGTCGTCGCAAGAGGCTCGCAGTATATCGTTCCCCGGTCGCCTACATCACAGTCTTGCAGACCGATGAAGTCACTGTATACAGGATCGTCCCGGAGAGATGCTGTCTCTATCTCAAAGCTGACTTTCGGAGTGCTTATCTGCATCCAGAGTGCGAATCCGTCATCCATAAGCCGCTGCATGTCCTTCTCACTGTACGAGAAAGACGCAAACCGTGCCTTGTGGTGATGGAGCGGATAGCTGCCGCTCACATAGGACACTGACCACATATTCCCGAAATTGTCCTCACAGCGCAGGAAGGTGCATAGTTCTTCGTAGCTCACCTGAGGTGAAAACGCCGTCATTTCGCTGCCGTACCGGATGTAGAATGCCCTTTCGGATGCCCCCTCCATGCGCTCATTCACCGACCAGCGGAAGTTATCACGATAGAGTTCACCGCCGAGACGGTTCACAAGACTGCTGTCATCGCCGAGAAAAGCTGCCGCCTGTGATATGCCGTGAAGGTCAAGTTCTACAGGCTGCTCCGGGCGGATATCCGAAGTTCCGGTGAATCTGTACTCATCGAAGCCTTCGGAAAGGTCAAGAGTATACCGTCCTACAAGACTGATGAATCCGTTGCCGTTTCCGGCGAGTCCTCGGCATTTCAGCACCAGACGGTCTGCAAGGTCATACCAGATATGCTTTGCATGGACTGTGATCTCCGCACTGTTCTCATCTATCACTGGCTTCTGATCGTCGATGCGGAAGAGCTGTCCGTCTATTTTGAGGATGTTCTGAGCAGTGAGATGCCGCCAGCGTCCCCAGTCGTCGAGCGGATGTGTCAGCTCCACGTCCCAGCGCCCGTTGAGTTCCTTTTCGCTGACGCAGTATGTCGGACTGAGTATCGCAAGACCGTTACCGTGAAAGCCGTCCTGCGGCTCGCTCATGTCGTAGACTCTTATGACGTGCTCCCGTATCAGAGGTGTAAGGACTATAGGACGCGGCAGCATCCCCGGGATAAGCTTGTTGTAGGGGAATCCGTCGTTCACGTCGGCATCGATCCGCCAGAGCGCGTCAGGGAATGGTCGCTGCATCGCCTTCTCCGGCACCGCGATGAAGTCAGTATTGGTCGGGAATCCGTCTTCTCCCATTATCCACGCCATGTCAGTCAACTCCTATGGGAAAGCCTATGGATGCGAGATATACAGCGTCCTGTAGCTGGGCAGAGGTGACTTCGTGCCACGCGCCGGCTGCGTCGAAAACATAATTTTTCTCCCGTTCCGTACCCTTGTCGTACCTGACGATAGTTGAACGGGCATTTGACCTCGGCAGTATCTCGCTGTAGCCTTCTGCACGGACAATTTCAACGAGAGAGTTGTCATTGTGAATGCCATAGTCACTATTGTAGAGCTGAGCGTTTGTCGCATCAATTACGATGTGGTTGTTTTCAAAATAACCTAAAGCAGACCGATTATCATCTGAAATATATACCTTGCCGCTGCCAAGCTGCATTTTCAGATTCAGAGAGCAGTTTTTGAACCTCTCGTATTGTACACCGTCAAAAATGTAATGATTATATGTTCCGCTTACTATCCCTGAAAATGTAACTCGTTGTATATTGCTGCCGCTTGATAGATTAATAAGAGCATGTGAATAATGCGACGAATCCTGCTTGCTCAGAAAATCCAAAAAGCTTATATCATGCACTGAATTGTACATATAGAATACACCATATTCACCAGCCGCATTAAAATACAAATTATGTATTTCAGCACCATTTCCATCAAGTTCTGTACAAGTACAGTATATTCTTCCGATTCCCTCCGGTGCAATGCTGTTCATATCCCAGACCGTATCATCAGCGACCTTGACGTATGCACCGGATGTGCCTATCGCCGTCACGAAATCAGGCCATGTGTCCACGATATACGGATCGTTCTGCGTTCCTGTGCCTGTCATCACAACCACCTCTCTCTCACATTTATCTGCATGGCGGTACAGTCTCCGGTATAGCGGATGTAGTTGGTGCCGGTATGCAGCAGAGGCATATCACCGGCGGTATACTGCGTCATGCTGTATTTTGCACCGTTGCTGTCCTCATAGTAGATGATCGGGACTTCGCTGTCCGCAACTATCCACCAGTCCGCTGCCTCAGTGCCGGCTGCTGTTACCTCTGCCGGAATATCAATAGTAAGCTGCGAACCGTTCACATCTATTACAACTGAACCGCTACCGGGATGAAATCGCAGCTCAGGTTCGGAGTAAACGGACCCGCTGTTCATTATCTCTGTCCAGCCTGTCCCGGCTGATATCTCCGATATCGTCGGCTCTACCGCGTAGGCAAAGGGACTGAGACTGAAATGCACCGGAAGTTCGCCCATGAAGAGCGCCACCGCCTCCGGTGCAAGCTGCTGGACTTCGGCATTCAGATAAACGTCTTCCTCACCGGGAAGAACAAGCCTGCCTCTGCCATGCAGCACCGAATATATGCTCCTGAGATTTTCAGGGGAAGCGTTTTCTATGACCGTCTCGATCGTCAGATCTGCACTCCTGTAGATGCCGGTACGCCGGATGAGTTTCGATGTCCTGCCGGGGACTGATATCTCCCCAACTTCCTCCGCCCATGAAGGACGCACTACCGGCTTCGTGACAATCAGACCAAGCTCTTCACTGGAAATACCGTTCCAGAAGAATTCACTCATATACCTTTTCCCTCCTCGATACGCCGCTGTTCCGCAGCCAGTCTTTCTGCCAGTCTTGTAACATCATAGTCCGATGAGACTGCCGCATTCACTGTGATGTTGTTGTATATCAGCTTCTTTGCACCGTCTCCGCTGCCAACGGGAGTATTCTTTGCCGTCCTGCTCAGAGGCGTTACCTTCACTCCGCCGTTGATGAGCTCGATGAGCTCAGGACCTGCCTCAGCCACTATGCCTGCTCCGGATATCCAGCCGCCGGCTGCTTTATAGTCAGTCTTTGAAACATACCCGATCTTATAGTCGCCTTGACCGCCATTATATAGTTTTGCATCCCAATCACTGCTGATATTGTGCGTCTGTAAGCTGTTTGTTGCCCACATGTACCTTGTTGACCAGCTCTGGAACTCGGTGCCGAACAGTTCACCAAGAGAAGCACCGTTTTCCAATGCCCACTTCACCATTCCGGAAGTATCCGGATAGAAATTGCTCAGTGCCTCCTGCACCTTTTTTTCGAACTCTTCATCATAGCTGCCGGCAGTGAGAAGACCTGAATCCGCGCCCCATTCAAGAAGGTCGAGGATATCAAAACCACGGTCTATCTGTGTCTGTACAAGCGTCTTGAAATCGGTGCTGAACATATCGCCCACGTCAAGACCGGAATCCTTTCCCCATTTCGCCAGTGCAGAGATATCGAATCCCTTGTCCAGCATATCCTGCACTCTGTCCATGAACTCGCGGCTGAATACGTCTCTCAGGTCGTCAACTGCCAGAGCACCTGCCTCAACAGTTTCGCCGAGGGATGAAAGCGCCTGATCCACAGCATACTGACTGCCTGCGTCTATTGCAAGTTCCATATCCGCCAGAGATCTTGTGACCATTTCCCGGAACTTTTCCTGCCGTTTCTGAAGATCTGACTCATGCTCCAGCGCGTAACGGTCACCATAGTCGGAATCGTAGAGGATGCTGCTGACTTTGCTGTAGTCTTCACTTGCGAACGCCGTCTCAGCCTCTCTGAGCTGCGATTCCCAGCCAAGTGATCCCTCATATACACCCTGATTCTCGGTCATTAGCCTTTGATTCATTATGATCTCAGCGGAAGTGTCTTTCCACTGCTCGGATATGTCATACAGTTCCTGAACTATCTGATCGTACTCTTCATCGCTCAGGTTTTCATACTTCCGGTCAAATTGTGCATTATGCCCCCTTGTTACAGAAAGCCAGTAATCATCAGGAGCATGTGTTGTCATTGAACTGCCTGTAATTTCTTTGAACCGCTCATCAGCTTTCATAAATTCCGGATCCGACATCAGTTCATTCCTTTTAGCATACGCCTCCTGATAAGCAGTCCGTGCATCCGCCTGCACTTTTCTCTGCTCTGTAGCCTGAGACATGAACTCGTCCAGATACATTGAAGCCTTTTTCTTCTCGATGAGCTTGTCCACCTCGGCTTCCATGTCCTTGTACCGGTCTATCTGGTTGCCGGTCATGGTGTACTCAGTGCCAAGAGCGGTATTCAGTTCCCCGAGAAGGTATTCCGCCCTTTTCTTGTCAGCATCCCGCACTTTTCCGGTGGAATCTGTCAGCTTGTCAAGTTCCTTCCAGAGATCCTTTGTGCGTTCTGTTTCGGCGTTGATATCCCCTGCTCGTTTGTAGAAATCGTCCTTCATGGAATTGAGACTTCCGCGCAGACCGTCCACTGCATCCAGTTCTTCTTTGTACTGCTCTTCCATTTTCTCGGTGGCTGTGAGTTCGTCGTGCTGAGCGTCCGTCAGCCACTGGAGAGCTGTCGTGAGAAGTCCCACAGCACCGACCGCCGCAACGATAGCCCCCTGCGGTCCTGTCATGGAAGTCAGCAGACCGACGAATTTTGCGGTCTTATCGTAGAGCTTGTATGAAAGGTATGCAGCAGCAGCCGTCTTTATCAGCGGCATCAGTGCCTGCACCGCACTAATTACCTTCGGTACATTCCGTATAGCAAAGCTCAGACCGTCAGCTCCGGCACGAAAGACCTTTGAAAGTGCACTCTGTATCTCCGGCATGTGCTTTGTTATGTACTGCACTCCTTCGCGGAGCACCGGTTCCAGTTCCTTGGAGAGCGATATCTTCATACCGTCCACAGCGCTCTGCATTACTGTCATATCACCTTGCAGATTATCCATCATAGTCGTGGACATATCAGTTGCTGCGCCGTCACAGTCTCTTATAGCACCGGAAAGCTTTTCCACATCCTCCGGCGCTGCATTCATAAGAGCAAGCCAGCCGGACAGAGCATTCGTGCCGGCGATAGTCTTGCCGTAGGATGTCTGCTGCTCATCTGTCAGCCCTTTCCACGCTTCTCTTGTCTCATTGAGAACGTCACCGAAGTCCCGGGCTGAGCCGTCAGCATTGTAGAACTGCACTCCGAGTTCCTCAGTCAGAGTGCCAAGAGCACCCAGACTGTTCTTACTTGCTCCGGCATCTGTGGAAAGTCTTGTTATGATAGAACGCAGCGCAGTTCCTGCCTGAGTTGATTTGATGCCGGCATTAGCCATAAGACCTATAGCCTCGGCAGTATCCTCAATGGAATAGCTCATTGCGCCGGCAACGGGAGCGACATACTTGAACGTTTCGCCCATCATGCTGACATTGGTGTTCGCGTTGGAGGATGCAGCTGCAAGAACGTCCGCAAAGTGTCCGGCATTATCGGCGCTGAGTCCGAAAGCAGTCATAGCGTCTGTCACGATATCGGATGTCGTTGCCAGATCCTCACCGGATGCAGCTGCAAGTGAGAGTATACCGTCTATACCGCCCAGCATATCCTCAGTCTTCCAGCCTGCCATAGCCATGTAGTTGAAAGCCTCTGCTGATTCTGAGGCAGTGAATTTTGTGGAAGCGCCCATTTCCTCAGCCTTAGCCGTCAGGCGCTCCAGTTCATCACCGGTCGCACCGGATATGGCAGCCACCTGAGACATGCCAGCCTCAAAGTCAGCTCCGGTCTTCACCACATCCACAGTGAAGTCCTTCAGTTCCCTTGCTGCCATTTTTATGCCGTCTGCCACAAGGTCACCGAGGGCGACAGTCATGGCAGATATGCCTCCGCTTGCTGTGGAGTCAGCTGCTTCTCCCAGTTCCTTCACATCACCGGAAGTATCGCCTGCATCATCGCCGAGGGCACGGACCTTTTCATCTGCATCTTTAAGTCCGTTCTCATAGCGCCCGACTTCTGAACGTGTGTTTTCTATCTCTCTCTGGAATGCCCTGTACTGTTCCTCGTTGACAGCACCTTTGCTGAATTCCTCATTCACCTGCGCCTGTGCATCCTCCAGCAGTTTCAGCTTTTCACGGCTTTTTTCCAGAGCGTCATTGAGCAGTTCCTGCTTCTGTGACCACAGCACAGCGGAATCAGGAGCTTTTTTCAGGGAATTCTCCACCTCTCTCAGCTCTGATGCTGTCTTCTTTCCGGCTGTCTCGACGCCTTTCAGCGCTTTGTCAAGTCCGACTGTATCCGCACCGATCTGTATGGTGATGCCCTTGATCGCTTTACCTGCCATTCTTTCCGAACCTCCTCAGTGCCTCACGGTCTGGCTCCGTCTGCTGATAGTAATATGCGTTCTCCAGATATTCCCTGCCCGCCTCGCTCCTGCTGCATCCCCAGACCACTGCGTCATGAAGGTAGCCGAAGTATTCAAACAGGTCCAGTTCCTCCACCTCACGGAAGCTGAGTCTCGTGTAATCTGATACAAGCTTCTCATCACCGGTGGGATTCTTGAAATACGCCTTATCCTCTCCGTCTCCGGGATAATAAGGCGTTATGAGTTTGGGTCAGCGCTCCGCTCGGTATTTATCCAGGAATTCAGTCCGCGCATGAACCTGCTCAGGTCATCAACAGTGAAATTGTCGATGACATATTCCTCAGTCACAGCAATACCCTCATCATTGGCAGTGCATATCTCTGCCACTGCACGGAAGAGCTGTGCATCGTTCTTTGCCGTGAGCAGCCCCTTGTAGTACTGTCTCAGTGTAGGCGGCTTGATATTCAGAACCGTTCCGTTGTCAAGTGTGAATCTGTATCTTCTCATAGTAAGCTCCTTTGATTATAGAAAACGGGACGCCGTCAGACAGCGTCCCTTAGTCTTAATTATTATTTCCGGATGAAGCGGCTTCGACTATCTCCTCTTCGTGGATGAGAAGGGTGCCGTCAGCATCAAGTTTGGGTTCAAGCTCGAAAGTAGGATTGAGCACGGTCTCCTGTGTGGGCGACCATACCGCCTCCCAGCCGCCAGTGTTGACACCGACACCGGTTATCCTCACATCTCCGTCAACAGCGTCCTTGTGTACACCGCGGATGAGATAGCGCTTTCCGTCGTCGTTGGTTATGCCGCCGATCTTAGTGGTGCGCTTGCCGTCGGCCTCAGTAACTCTTGCTGTGGCAATGAGCTTCTTCAGCGTGTTTCCGTTCCAGGTGATATTACCGTAGGCTATTGAAGCGTTCTCACCGGTGAGCTTGCGCTTCTTGGCCTTTCCGTCATCTGATTCAGCCAGATACCATGTGGCATTGTAACGGACGGTAGCACCGTTCTTTGTACGTCCTATCATGTTGGCTTCTGTCTCAATGACGTTGTCCGCCGGGATAGTTCCTCCGGTGAATTCCACGATGTAGAAATCCATGGAGCCGAGAGGTATGCGGTTAAGTTCTTTAGTCTGTGTATGTGACATTCTCATTTCCTCCTGTTTTTATTATTGTATCGAAAGAAAATGCAGTCATCAGCATCTTCTCTTCGCTCAGATATACATCTGCGGACTTTTTTATCTCCCTGTCCGCAAAAAGGGATTCTATCTGCCGTTCAATAGCCGGCAGCTTTCTGTCCGAGTACATTTCAACTGTTATCTCAGTTTCGCGCAGGAGATCCAGTGTATCAGCTCCGCGGATGTCCGTACCGGATTCATAGTACACTATGAACGGCAGTTTCTGTGGTTTGCTGAACATCATGTAGGCTACAGGAACACCTATCGTGTCAAGCTTTGATTTTATCTCACTGAGTTCCATTACAGTCCCTCCAGAAGTTTATCTGTCTTCTTTTCCGCATGCTCCTGAGCTGTGCTGATATGAGGTATAGCCCTTGCACGGGTAGTCCCGTCACGGTTCAGGTGACCTTTTTCCAGCAGATGAGTCAGGCGGTAGTGTCTTCCTCCGGCATAGACTGTCACGGTCATGCTGCCGCGGACCTTTTCGAAACGTGTTTTCCAGCTGCGCCGGTAAGCGCCCTTGTCAACCGGTGAGAGTGCCCTGACTTCCCCGGCAGCTTCCTCACCTATGGTCTTTATGCCTTCCTCTACCTTCTCCGTGATCTCCTCCGTGAACTCCGCGCAGCACTCCGTCAGTGACTTTACAAAGTCATCAGGTGTTATGCTCATCCCTGACACCTCCGTTATGCTGCTCAGCCCTTATTACAAGTTCCCGGTGCTGCTCATTTACGTCGTCAATGTGCTTCACATCGTATATAAGTCCTTTGTAGACTATCCTCAGCTCAGATGAGAGTTTCCCTTCCATGCAGGATGAATAGCGTATCCTGAACTGCATATCGTTCTCGGAGTTTACCTGTGCGGCTGCATAGTATTCCCTTCCGCCTGTGCCGATTATCTCCGCCCATGGACGGAAAAGTACAGTCCAATGGGAGAGGTCATTGCCGATATCGTCCTGTTCTTCGGTGAGATACTGTATCTCGATCTTTTTGTTGTATGCCATAGCATCACCCCAGATGATTCACGGCATACATGCTGAGTATGGTCTTTACCGTGGGAGATACCTGCCTGTGAAGGCTCAGTGTGTAGTCCCTCTGAGTGAACATATCATTTACCAGCACCATGCAGGCGATAGTTATATCATCGTGCTCATCGCACTTAGTATCATCAAGCCCGGTATAGCCTTTGACATATGCCTTTGCGGCAGATATGAGTGCTGTGATGATATCATCACTGTCGCTGTCTGAGATACCGCAGTAGTCTTTTACGATCTCCGGTGTGAGCTCGCTCATCTTCATATCGCTACCGCCTTTCTTTATGAATTAAGCGGACAAGCTCTCACCTGTCCGCTGCATTGTTTATGATGCCTTGATCTTGAGCACAGCAAGCTTCTGCTCATCTGTTACCTTTGAATCGAACTCGAACCACGCATCAATGCCGATAGCATGCTGAGTGTGGTATGCTTCCCTGAGTACCTCGATACCGATATCCTCACGGAAGTTCACGGAGAGTCCGCTGTAGTCACCGTAGAGGACAGCAAGCTTGTTGCCGCCGATCTCGTCCATATTATCAGAGAGATGCACAGGCTTTCCGAGAAGTCTGAAGGGGAATTCCGCTGTAACATCAGGCTGGATAAGAGGTCTGTTGTCGCCGTCTTTGAGCTGTTTGAGTGCAGTGAAAGTATTGGATGTCATTGTCCAGCAGGAGTTTTTCTGATACTTCTGCTTTACAGCAGCCTGAAGTGCGATAAGATCATCCAAACCGATAGCAAGCGCAGTGCCGGTAGTCACCACATTGCTTGTCTTGGTAGCGCCCTGAGCTGCGGAAGAACCTGAGCCCTTGAGCAGCTCCTGTTCAAGGAACTGTGCCACTTTCTCAGCGATCTTGTTGATGACGAAATTTGTCACATTGATCGCTGAACTGTTTATAACGCTCTTTCCGATAAGAACGAGAGCACCTGCAAGGTATCCGCCCAGATCCACCGATGTGAACTTGCCGCTGTCAGCTGTGAGCGGAGTGAACTCAGTTGCATAGGCTACAGTCACATCGTGGGTGCTGTTCGCCTTTGTCCACTTGGGGATCTTGAGCGTGCCTTTTTCGTGGTACACCTCAGCTCCTGCGAGAATGGGACACATATCAACTGCTGCATCGATGATACGCTTGGCGATAGTCGTAGGCACTGTTGATGCACCGTTAGTCCAGTCGATGTTCTGTTCGCCTGCTCTCATCTCGGTGATCTTGCCGCCTATGAAGTCAGCGAAAGCTCTCTCCTCGATCTGCTCCTGTGTGAGCTGTTCAGCCTTGGGAGCTGCCTGAGGTGCAGGGAGATCAGCTATCCCCTTCGCTCTCTCCTCCGCCTTGATAGTAGCATCAAGCTGCCTGATCTCAGCCTCTGTCTCGTCAAACTTCTTTGCCTCCTCTTCTGTAAAGGCTCTGTTTTCGGTCTTTACAGCTTCCAGCATGGAATTGAGAAGGACTACAAGTCCGGCTCTTCTTTCGATAAGTTTCTTCATGGATTTTTCCTCCTTTAAATGGGTATAAAAATAGCACCTGCGAGGGACATTTGTGTCCTTAGCAAATGCTTTTTTGCGTTTTATGAGCGTATCATAAGCATGAGATACGCATTTTATGAGCGTTTTGCGTATTTTAGGCATAAGAAAACCGCTCTCAATGAGGGCGGTAACTCGATTATTCTGCTCTTTCCCTTAAAAAAGGCTCTTCATAAGCAGCTATATCACTTGTAGTTGCATCTGGATGATCTTTTAAGTAGTTGATTATATATTCTGCATATCCCTCATATGTTTCGGCTGCTCGAAATACCCAACGTTCAAAGTCTTCATATGTATCAGGAACAGATTTTATAAGCATTTTAAACTCATCATTCATATAATCACCCCTTAATCATTTTTCCATTTTGAAAAAATGTTATAATCGTTATATCCACGTATTTCAAATTTATAGGTATATTTTGACGTACTGTGAAAGCCTATACTCTTGCCTTTATACTTAGATTCATAGTTATCATCGATTTGCCTTATAACAGTGCCATATTCTTTCTTAGGTAAATGTAATTCAGGATAGGTATATGGTTTTCCATCGAAATCATTCTTGATTTCTTCTTTACCATATTGTACACCATCATCTGATGATTTGTCAACACTTTTCTTCGTGCTCCCGCCACCTCCGGTATCCGGATCGTGATGATAGAGCTTTCGACTTCCGCCGCCTATACTCCTGCTGCCATTCATTTTACCATTCGGCAGCTGAATGTACTGGCGATACCGGAGCTCAATTGCCCTTCACTCGAATTCCAGCATTTTCAGCCTGTTCTCATAATCGCTGTAGTCCGGCTTGTTCTCGATGACAAGCACAGGCTCGATATCGAGGGAACGCAGCTCCATGTCGATGTCACCGCCTGCACGGCACTCCACCGATGTCGCAGCGTAGCACGGTATCTTGTCCTTGATGAGGGACACATGATCCAGTTCCAGGCTCTTGACGTGTCTGATCGGCAGCTCGTCCTCACCGCGGCTCTCGATTTCGTCCTGTACGTTGAACATACCGAAGGACCAGCCTCTCAGTTTGCCCTTGCGTGCCATTTCGATGACTGTTTCATCTGTGATGAGCACATCGGCGTGAAGTCCGATAGCGTCCTCACGGAGAACGAGAGAACCGTCACGGGTATTTGCATAGGCGTGCCCCTGATCGTGATCGAGTGTCACCGTGATGTCGCCGTTCTTCTTGATAGCCTCGCTGAAAGCTCTCTCCTCGATAGTTTCAAGGACTTTGCCTCTGGGTGTTATCACCGGTCTGCTCAGCTTGCCGGTGACGTTGACGTAGCCGCTTATATGCAGTCCGTCAGCTCTGACTTCGATTTTCATTCTTTCACATCCTTTCAGGGAATAAAAATAGCACTTGCCGCCGACA
>DNLQ01000049.1 GCA_003488415.1 Ruminococcus sp.
CTATGCTAATATTGTACCAAAGGAGTGCTTTTATGAAAAAGAACAAACAGACCGCTCTGACCGCAGCGCTCTTTGCTGCAGCTCTCAGTGCGGCATCCGTGGCAGGCGGCCAGGCAACTGCTGAAACTGACGTGCCTGAGCAGCCTGCATTCAATCCTACACAGCCCGAATACCAGGCGGTCTACGGACCTCCGGAGTGGTTCGGGATCACATTGCCTGCCGAGCCGGAGTTTGATGCAACTCAGCCTGAATTCCAGGAAGTATACGGACCTCCGGAGTGGTTCACTGAGCCTGTAACAGAGGAGGCCACACTTCAGGATGACGACAAGCCCACAGAGACAACGATGCCGACCTTTGCTCCTATGTACGGACCTCCTTCGGTATTGGCAGGTGACATCAACAATGACGGAAGAGTCGATGCCTTTGACCTTGTAAGACTCCGCAGTATCGTTGCGGAAGACGAGAGCATGATGAACCATGCCATGGCTCCTGCTGATATCAACAAAGACGGCAGAGTCAATATTGCCGATCTCGTTTCAATGGCACGATTCCTTGTAGGAAGACAGAACGGCTGGGAGCATAACCGTTTAGCTATGTACGATGAGAACGGCAATTATGTATGGGATCCGTTAGAGGAAGTGCCTGAGCCGGCATACGGACCGCCTATAGGCTGGGAGGATCCTACAGAGTCAGTAGCTCCTACAGAGTATATCCCTGAGCCGGACTACGGACCTCCTTACTGGGCTGAACCTACAGAACCTATGACTGAGGCACAGGAGCCTGCTACCCAGGCTGTGACTGCTCCCGCAGAGGAGGAGACGAATCCGTTCTACGAGATACCTCAGCCGAAGTATGGCCCGCCGTATTCAGGCGAGATCGAAAAGCCGACAGATAAAGTGGAAGAGCCGACATATCAGGTCGTATACGGACCTCCGTCGTGGTTCGGATCGGAGGACAAGTAAAAAATGCTTAATGTTGATAACAAGATAAAGAATATGGAGACTCTCCGGGTATACCGTGAGGGACTCAAAAAGGCGCCGCAGCTTCGTCATTTGTTCCTGGAGCTGACTCTCCGGTGCAATGAGAAATGTCTCCACTGCGGAAGCAACTGCGGAGATGTGAAGTCCGAGGAACTGACAGCAGATCAGTACGGCAAGTTTCTTGCAGAGGTCAAGGGAGATATGGGGACAGGCGGCAAAATGCTCTGTATCACCGGCGGTGAGCCGCTTCTCAGGAAAGACTTCTTTGAGATCATGGAGCACGCTCATAAGCTGGGCTTCAGCTGGGGAATGACCAGCAATGCAACTCTCCTGACTCCCGATGTTGCAAAGGATCTCAAGCGTGTGGGTATGGGAACTATATCCGTTAGTATCGACGGTCTGGAGGAGACTCACGATGCCTTCCGCCGTACTCCGGGCGGCTGGAAGAAGGGCATGGAGGGAGTTGAGAACCTTCTCAATGAGGGCGGATTCAAGTCCGTGCAGATCACTACCGTTGTCACTCATAAGAATATCGGCGAGCTTGAGGAGCTTTACAAGATCTTCAACGATATGGATATAGACTCCTGGCGAGTTATCAATATAGAGCCTATGGGACGTGCAAAGCAGCATCCCGATTACCTTCTCACCAAGGAGGATTACAGGTATATGTTTGAGTTCATACGCAGCAAGCGTATTGCCGGAGAGCCTGTTACCTACGGATGCAGCCACTACCTGGGAATGGAGTTTGAGCATGAAGTGCGTGACTGGTATTTCATATGCACAGCCGGTACATACATCGCAAGCATCATGGCAAACGGCGACATCACAGCCTGTCTCGACATCGAGCGCAGACCTGAGTTCATACAGGGTAATATTATTCGTGACCGCTTCAAGGATGTATGGGAGAACAAATTCCAGATATTCCGCCGTGATCTCAGTGACAGCAACGAGAAATGTTCATCATGTCCGGAGTGCAGATACTGTCACGGAGACGGTTATCACTGCTGGGATTTTGACAATAACAAGCCCAATCTTTGTTTTAAGGATATACTGTTCTGATATTATTCCTCCTGTCCCGGCGGCAGGAGGATATTTTATGGAGGGAAATATGAAAACAGTGAATGTATATAAACAGTACTTCAGGGGAGAGTGCAGCTTTAACGGACGTGAGCGTCACGGTGTGCAGGTGCGTCTGACCGCAGAGTCTGACAGCGGCAATATCACCTACGATGTTTCGGTGAACTTCTTTCCCCACGATTCAGAGGACGATTTTGCAGTCTCCTACGATGCGGAGAAGTCAGTGAGGGTATACAGCTCAAAGGGCAGACGCTCAAAGAAGCGTGAGGAGGAGCTGATGAAGGAGCTGCGGACTTATGCAGATGAAGCTGCCCACGACCTCTCCGGCAGGATATTCTGGGACGAGCCTCTTACCGAGCCGCAGTATTCATGACCGTCCGGCTGTGGTGAGAATTGCTTTTTCGTGCCGGCTGAGGGAAATGATACCTTTTGCCCTGGGCAAAAATAAAGGCTCACTTTAAGTGAGCCAAGAAAAAATATGATATCTGATCCGGAGAATTATGGAGCTCCTTTATGTGATGTCTTTTTCAGCATCTCACGATAAACGGTCTGTGACTCTGATATTATGGTCAGCCGCATATCTGCTGACATACTGATTATCCTCCGACGCAACGAAGGTCGGACACCTCTTTATCTTTATCTTGCCGAACAGCTCTTCCCCGATATATTCGACGCTGTCCGGGATCTCAAGGAAACGGAGCTTCCGACAGTTCGCAAATGCGCCGTCCCCGATCCGTTTCAGTCCGGACGGCAGAGATATTTTTTCAAGAGAGCGGCATTCAGCAAACGCATCTTTCTCGATCACCGTCACATCATC
The DNA here is from genome assembly GCA_003488415.1 of Ruminococcus sp. GTDB lineage: Bacteria > Bacillota > Clostridia > Oscillospirales > Ruminococcaceae > Ruminococcus. The sequence continues at coordinate 2,875 of DNLQ01000049.1, forward strand.
CGGTATCACGATTTCCGTAAGCTGATGACAGTGCCGGAACAAACCAAGGCTGATCTTTGCGATATGCGCCGGGAGCTTCACGCTTTTCAGATTCACACATTTGAAAAATGCCTTTGATCCGATGTATGTAACGCTGTCAGGAATGATCATTTCGGTAAACTCGTGGCATTTTCGGAACGCATCCGCACCGATATATAAAAGTCCGTCCGGCAGATCAACATTCTGAAGCCTCCAGCAGAAACGGAATGCTGCATCCTTGATATATTTCAGATTCTTTGAAAGCGTGACCTTTTGTAGCAGTCTGCTTCTCTCAAGCGCACCTGTTCCGATAACAGTCACAGTGTCCGGCAGTGTCACACTGACGATCAGATAATTGTCCGCCAGTGCGCTGTCCGCAATGGCATCTGTTCCATTTCGGATCACAATGTCATACCGTATCGTATCACATTGGCTTCCACGCACCCTGCCGACACACTTGTTGAACAGATATATACACCCGAATTGATCGGCGAGTGCTTCAATCTCTTTCCTGTTAATATAATCGAGGTTGTATTTCAGGTCATCCGGATTTTTTCCGGGGATCACATGGTATACAGCCGTGTCCACAGATTCACGGGAATGGAAACCGATTTTATCCAGATCTTTGATCCTCAGATAATAGGAATCCATGACCTGTCCGCCTGTAATATGTTTCGCCCAACAATGATACCAGCCTGAATAATACTTTCTTGCTGCTACGACTTCCTGCACCTTCCAGTCATACGCAGCCATTGCGCTTTTCCCCTGACGTGATGCTTTGAAACGGCAGAAAGCCTCATAGGTGATCATCTGCATGATGTTACCGGGGATCTTCTGTATCTCGTTTTCCTTCATTTCCATAACGCACCTCCTGTTCTGTGTGGCGGATGCCGTGCCGTTCAGATACCTTTATTATACAGTATGGATCCGGGAAAAGCAAGAGATGTTCCCGACATACTCTTTGCAGGATCGTGCAGTATCAGATGACGTTGGTTCAGGGATATGGGCAGGTTTTTATTCCGGAACCGCAATAATTACTCTATTTGTGCTTAGGGGATGCTAACAAATTGTGCAAGTGTACAAAAAATAAATATCTGCATAACAAGGCGTTGACATTCAAATATTAGTATGATATAATGTGTAAAGGTTAGAAAACGCTAACCTTTTATATTGCCTATAGATTAGCTTGCGCTAACGACTATAATATGGAGATGAGATAATGATGCCGCTGAGTTTGGCAGAACCTGAGAAAACGTTGACGATAAAGAAGCTGGGGGGAAGTCCGGAGGTGCGTCAGCATCTTGAAAACCTGGGATTTACTGTAGGCGGAACAGTTACGCTGATAAGTGTCCTCGGCGAAAATGTCATAGTTAAGGTCAAGGAATCACGCATTGCAATAGGTGCGGACATGGCAAGAAGAATAATGGTATGACAGGAGTGAGAGTATGAAAACATTAAAAGAGGCTGCTATCGGTTCAACGGTAAAGGTGAAGAAACTTCACGGAGAGGGAGCAATAAAGCGCCGTATCATGGATATGGGACTCACTAAGGGGACGAAAGTAACTGTACGTAAAGTTGCACCTCTCGGAGATCCTATTGAATTGAATGTGCGTGGATATGAGCTGTCACTGCGTAAGGCGGATGCTGAACTTATTGAAGTGGAATAACATGGCACGGGGCTGTTTAAAGACCCCGGATCTCTGATATACAGTTAGCTATAAATAACTTGAAAGGAAGATATAAATGGAACTGCGAATAGCACTTGCAGGCAACCCTAATGCAGGCAAGACCACACTGTTCAATGCGCTTACCGGCTCAAATCAGTTTGTAGGAAACTGGCCGGGAGTTACTGTTGAAAAGAAGGAGGGAAAGCTGAAAAAGCACAGCGATGTGATAGTGACCGACTTACCGGGAATCTATTCACTGTCGCCGTACACTCTCGAAGAAGTAGTTGCAAGAAATTATCTTATTGAAACAAGACCTGACGCTATACTTAATATTATTGACGGTACTAATCTTGAAAGAAATCTCTATCTCACAACTCAGCTTGTAGAGCTGGGCATACCTGTTGTCGCTGCTGTCAACATGATGGATGTTGTAAAGAAAAACGGCGACAAGATCAATATCAATGAACTCTCAAAGCAGCTCGGATGTAAGATCGTTGAGATCTCAGCACTGAAAGGAACGGGAGTTGACGAAGCTGCGGAAGCTGCAATAAATGCTGCTAAGAACAGCAAAACTATCCCCCAGCACACTTTCAGCGGCCCTGTTGAGCACGCACTTGCACATATTGAAGAAGCTGTACTTCACGATATGCCTGATGAACAGCAGAGGTGGTACGCAATAAAGGTGTTCGAGCGTGATGAAAAGGTTCTGGAAAAGCTGAATATCCCGGAGAAAACAATGTCTCACATCGAAGAGGATATAGCAGCTGCTGAAAAAGAGCTTGACGACGATGCAGAGAGCATTATCACAAATGAGCGCTACGTTTACATAGCTGATGTAATCAAAGCCTGCTATAAGAAGAAAAATGCAGGAAGCCTTTCATATTCCGATAAGATAGACAAGGTAGTTACTAACCGCTGGCTGGGACTTCCTATCTTCGCACTTATCATGACACTTGTGTATCTGATAGCGATGAAAGGTCCCGGTGCGTGGGCTACTGACTGGACTAATGATAATCTGTTCGGCGACGGTTTCCACCTGTTCGGTATCGGATCATCTGATTTCAATGAGATCAATGATGAGTATGCGGAAGCACAGCAGATAATCGACGGCTACGACGCTTACGTTGAAGAAAACGGAAGTGCTCCCACAGGAGAATACACATATTCAGTCGAGGACGAAGAAACACTTGAGACCTCGGATGAAACAGCAACACTTGAGGATTACAATGAAGCGCTGAAAACGATCGAGGAAATAGGCGATGAGCCCGATCCTGCCGATTACGGTGTATTCATACCAAGTATCCCCGCTCTGGTAGAAAAGGGACTTGACGCTGTAAATGCTGCTGACTGGCTGAAAGGCCTTATCATCGACGGCATCGTTGCAGGTGTTGGTGCAGTACTCGGATTCGTACCGCAGATGCTGGTACTGTTCCTGCTTCTTGCATTCCTTGAAGCCTGCGGATACATGGCTCGTATCGCATTCGTGCTTGACCGTGTGTTCCGTAAGTTCGGACTTTCCGGAAAGTCATTCATTCCTATGCTTGTCGGCACCGGATGCGGAGTTCCCGGAATCATGGCATCAAGAACCATCGAAAACGAACGTGACAGACGTATGACCATAATCACCACAACATTCATTCCGTGTGGTGCGAAAGTACCGTTTATCGCAATGATAGCAGGTGCTATCTTCAACGGATCACCGCTTATATCGGTATCTGCATACTTCATAGGCATGGCGGCAATAATAGTATCAGGTATCATGCTCAAAAAGACAGCAATTTTCTCAGGCGAACCTGCACCGTTCGTTATGGAGCTGCCTGCATACCATATGCCTACACTCGGCAACGTTCTCCGCTCAATGTGGGAGCGCGGCTGGTCATTCATCAAGAAGGCAGGATCAATAATCCTTCTCTCAACTATCATCGTATGGTTCCTGTCACGCTTCGGAACAATTGACGGCAGCTTCGGAATGCTTGAAGAGGACGAGCTCGACCACTCACTGCTTGCAGGTTTCGGTTCAGCGATCGCATGGATCTTCGCACCTCTTGGCTGGGGCAACTGGCAGGCTGCTGTTGCATCTATCACCGGACTTGTCGCAAAGGAGAATATCGTCGGAACTATGGGCGTGCTCTACGGCGGCGGAGACGGTACAGTATGGCAGACACTCGCATCAAAATTCACAGCTGTTACAGGCTTCTCTTTCCTTGTGTTCAATCTGCTCTGTGC
>DNLQ01000254.1 GCA_003488415.1 Ruminococcus sp.
GGCGGCTTCATCTGGGACTGGGTGGATCAGTCCCGTGCAGTCAGCCTTGACTCTGTAGGCGGCGGCTGGGACTACTACTCCGAGCCTTATGCACGAAAAAACCTCTATCCCGAGGACAGCAAGGGCAAGTTCTTCGGCTACGGCGGAGACTGGGGAGATGTTCCCAACGACAACAGCTTCTGTGAGAACGGTATCATCAGCCCGGACAGGACTGAACAGCCGGAGGCAGCTGAGGTGAGATACCAGTACCAGAGCTTCTGGTTCTCCGCTTCTCCCGAGCAGATCGCCAGACATGAGATAAGCGTTTACAACGAGAACAATTTCTCCGACCTCAGCGAGTTCGACCTTAACTGGAAACTGCTGAAAAACGGTATAGCCATAGACAGCGGCATAGTTGAAAACGCCTCTGCTGCTCCCCTTTCAAGAGCTGATATATCCGTTCCCTTCAAGGTCCCGGAGAAGTGCCTCTCAGGGGACGAGTTCATACTTGACCTGTCAGTTGCCAAGAAGTCCGATTCACGTATGCTCCCGGCAGGCACAGAGATCGCCTACGGTCAGATACCTGTAAGCTCCTCCGGACGCTCCGTAAAAAACACCGCCGAAGCCGATAACTTCGACGTCATCGAAACTCCCGACTGCTACGTTCCTGTGGGTACTGATTTCAGCTTCCGCATAGAGAAGTCCACCGGACTTATGACAAAGTATTCATATAAGGACGCTGTGCTTATCGAAAAAGGTCCCGACCTCAACTTCTGGCGAGGCAACGTTGAAAACGACGGCGGCAACGCAAGACAGAAAATATTCGATACCGGCTGGGAACACGCTGCCGAGAAGATCTACGTTGACGGCATAGACCTCAGGGACGGCAGCGACGGAAAGAAGATAGTCACCTCTCACCTTACTCTCCCCAACGCAGGCAATACCAAAGCGGACATAGAGTACACCGTTTCCCCTGACGGCAGCGTTAAGGTGGCTATCAGCGTTGATGCTGCACGCTCAGGCATGGGCGGGTTCATCAGAGTCGGCTCTGTCATGACTCTCCCCGAAGGTACGGAACAGCTCAAATGGTACGGAAACGGCCCCACAGAGACCTACAGCGACCGCAAGACAGGCGGCAGACAGGGTATATGGGAGAGCAGCGTATCAGAGCAGTTCTACCCCTACATGAAGGCTGATGACTGCGGCAACCTCACGGATGTCAAGTGGATCGCCGCTGCGGACAAGAACAGCTCCGCCGGACTCCTCATCGCAGCAGACGGCACAGTGGAGGCAAGCGCTCTCCACTTCCTTCCGGGCGACCTCCAGAGAGCAGATCATCCCTTCAAGCTCCGTCCACGCACCGAAACATACCTCAATGTGGATTACGGTTCACTGGGTGTCGGCAGCGCTACCTGCGGACAGGCAACTCTTGAAAGATACCGTCTGCCCTCAGGCAGGGTGTACAGCTGGAGCTACACCATCATGCCTGCCGTATCCATGACCGACGATGCACTTACAACTGCGGCTGCAAAGCTCCGCTCCGACGGAGTCACCATAGAGGACAAGAGCCCCAACAGCCTCAGTATCCCGGTAAGCAGCTCTGCAAAGCTGAAGTCAACTGATTCAGGAAATGCTGTTTCCGGCTCAGTGACAGTTCCTTCATGCAGCAGCCTTGAAAAGAGCGTGAGCGGAAAGAATTCCTTCACCGTTGAAGCAAATGTAGTTCCCACAGGCAATCCGGAATTCAATATGCTGGTCTGCGACGGCGACCATGGCTTCGCTCTGAGAACAAGAAACAACTCCGTTGATTTCTTCGTCCATGCCGGCGGAGACTGGAGAGCGCTCTACGTGGAGCACAGCACTACCGACGGCTGGATAGGCTCAAAGCACCAGATAGCAGGCGTATACAACGCCTCAAACAATACCCTCAGTCTCTATGTTGACGGCAGGATAATAGGAAGCCGTGAGATCGGCACCGATGCCGGAGTCGAAGCCTCCGCCTTCCCCGTGACCATAGGTTCATGCCCGGAGACCAACCGTTCCTCCGAGGCGGACTTCTATGAGGTAAGGATATACAGCAAAGCCCTTACCGAGTCCGAGCTGGCATCACAGAACACGGCATCACCGGCTTACAGCCCCGACAGTGAGTACGTTCAGCTCTGGCTGGACTTCGACAACATCGCTCAGGCAGCCGACGAACCCTCAGCACCTTCAATGCCGGGTGACGCCAACTGCGACAGCAAGGTGAATGTTGCTGATGCAGTAGCTATACTCCAGTACATAGCCAACAAGTCCAGGTATCCGCTCACCGGAGAGGGACTCCTCAACGCCGATGTAGACGGTACTTCCGGAGTCACCGGCACCGATGCGACAGTAGTACAGAAGGTGGATGCAGGTGTGCTGAAACAGACTGACCTTCCTCTTTCCTGACAATATATGTATCCTTCCCCTGCCCCTGGCAGGGGAAGCTCTTTATGCAATAAATGTGCGGTCCGGGAGCTGTATGGACTGCCAGAGAAAATAATCCTCCGGCGAACGTATTATTTCGCCGGAAATATTGATTTTCCCCTTGTATTATGATATAATTAACTGTCATGTATCGCCGGAGCTGCCGGCGTATCATCACATTGCACGATAGGGAGGTATCATGGCTATGGAAAATATCGTCAGCCTGAAAAACATTATCCTGGAGTTTGAGGACTCCGAGCGCATCCTTAAAAACATAAGCCTTGACATCAAGGACAAGGAGTTCGTGACTTTTCTCGGCCCCTCCGGCTGCGGAAAGACCACTACCCTGCGTATCATTGCAGGATTCCTTGAACCTACCAGCGGTGACGTCTTCTTTGACGGTCAGCGCATCAACGGAGTTCCGCCCCATAAGAGGAACGTGAATACCGTGTTCCAGAGATATGCCCTCTTCCCTCACCTTAACGTCTATGAGAATATTGCATTCGGACTCCGTGTAAAGAATGTCCCTGAGAAGGAGATAGTCAAAAGGGTAGGCGAGATGCTGGAGCTTGTGAACCTTATGGGCTTCGAGAAGCGTTCCGTGAACCGTCTCTCCGGCGGTCAGCAGCAGCGTGTAGCCATTGCCCGTGCCCTGGTAAATCACCCCAAGGTGCTCCTCCTTGACGAGCCTCTGGGTGCCCTTGACCTGAAGCTCCGCAAGGAGATGCAGATAGAGCTCCGCCGCATCCAGCAGGAACTGGAGCTTACCTTCGTTTACGTCACCCACGACCAGGAGGAGGCTCTCACCATGAGCGACTCCATTGTGGTAATGAAGGACGGTATCATCCAGCAGATAGGCTCACCTACGGATATTTACAACGAGCCCGTGAACGCCTTCGTCGCTGACTTCATCGGTGAGAGCAACATTGTAAACGGCTGTATGCCCGAGGACTGCGTTGTGGAGTTCACCGGACGCCGCTTTGAGTGCGTAGACCGGGGCTTCGATCCAAACGAGACCGTCGATGTGGTCATCCGTCCCGAGGACGTGAAGGTAGTCCCGGCGGCAGATGCAAAGCTCACCGGCATAGTGGAATCAGTGGTGTTCAAGGGAGTCCACTACGAAATGATAGTTGACGGCGTGGATCACAAGTGGGTGATACACTCCACCAAGGCTGAGCCGGTTGGCGCTATGATCGGTATGGCTTTCGATCCCTTCGATATCCATATCATGAAGAAGACGGAGGAGGACTGACATGAAACTGAAATACTTCTCCGCTCCGTACCTGGTATGGATGATAGTATTCATACTCGTCCCCCTGCTGATGATCGCCTACTTCGCCTTTACCGGCGATAACGGCGGATTCACAATGAAGTATATCTCCGATGTGGGACAGTACGCCAATATCTTCGTGCGCTCAATATGGCTGGCTCTTATCGCAACGGCAATATGCCTTGTGATAGCTTATCCCGTGGCATTCATACTCTCACGCATGGAGAAGCACAGGCAGGGTACTATGCTGATGATAGTGATGCTCCCCATGTGGATGAACTTCCTCCTGCGCACCTACGCATGGATGACTCTCCTGGGCAATAACGGCATCATCAATCACCTGCTGGGCATGGTGGGACTTGGTCCCTTCAAGCTGATAAACACCTCCGGTGCAGTAGTGCTGGGCATGGTGTACAACTACCTCCCCTTTATGATACTCCCCCTTTACTCCGTTATGGAGAAGATAGACGGTTCACTGTTTGAGGCTGCCTCAGACCTGGGATGCAGTTCCCGGCATACTCTGTTCCGGGTGATAATCCCCCTGAGCGTCCCGGGGATAACCTCCGGCATCACTATGGTATTCGTGCCGGCTATCTCCACCTTCATCATTTCCCGTATGCTGGGCGGAGGCTCAAATCTGCTCATCGGCGACCTTATCGAGATGCAGTTCCTGGGCAACGCCTACAATCCCCACCTGGGTGCGGCTATCTCCCTGGTGCTTATGGTGATAATCCTCGTGATAATGACCGTCATGAACCAGTTCGATCCCGACGATCAGGTACTTATGTAAGGAGGTGCAGACATGAAAAGACTCGGCAGAATATATATGGCTCTGGTACTGCTTTTCCTGTATGTACCTATCTTCGTGCTGATCGTGTTCTCCTTCAACGAGACCAAGAGCCGCAGCGTGTTCAGCGGCTTCACCTTCGACTGGTACATCAGACTGTTCCATAACAATATCATCATCAAGTCCCTTTTCAACACTATCATCATAGCCGTCTGTGCAAGTATAATTTCCACAGTCCTCGGCACCTTTGCCGCTATCGGCATAAACAGTATGCGTAAGGTGCCCAAGTCTGTGGTGATGAACATTACCAATATGCCTATCATCAACCCGGAGATCGTTACCGGTGTTTCCCTCATGCTGCTGTTCGTGTTCTTCGCCGCACGCATGAATCTGGAGTTCGGCTTCGTAACTCTCCTTATCGCACATATCACCTTCGACGTCCCCTACGTGATACTCAACGTGATGCCGAAGTTCAACCAGATGGATCCCCATATCTACGAGGCAGCACAGGATCTGGGATGCAGTCCCATAAAGGCGTTCCGGAAGGTGGTGCTGCCGGAGATCATGCCCGGCGTGGTATCCGGATTCCTTATGAGCTTCACCTACTCACTTGACGACTTCGTTGTCAGCTACTTCACAACAGGCTCGACCTCACAGACTCTGCCTATCACTATCTACTCCATGACACGCCGCAAGGTCTCACCTGAGATCAACGCACTGTCAACGCTTATATTCATCGCCGTTATTGTGGTGCTTCTGGTGAAGAACGCCATTGAGAAGAAGGCTGCCGCAAAGAGCGGCATGGCAAAGGAGGACTGACCGTGAACATAAAGAAACTGCTTGCGCTCATGGTGTCCCCGGTGCTGGGACTGAGCCTCCTGACCGGCTGTGCCTCTGAGCCTGCGGAACCGGAGGACGATACCGCCGGGGAGGAGTCCGAGGCACAGACTCTCACCATTGAGGATCCGGATTACTACACCCGTTTCAAGGGACAGGGACTCTCCATAAACGTCTACAACTGGGGCGAGTACATCTCCACCGGTGCCGACGAGGGCACTCTTGATGTGAACGGCGAGTTTGAGAAGCTCACCGGCATCAAGGTCAACTACACCAACTACGCCACCAACGAGGAGCTTTACGCAAAGCTCAAGGGCGGAGCTGCCTCCTACGATGTCATAATCCCCTCCGACTACATGATCTCCAAGATGATAGGTGAGGGCATGATCCAGAAGCTGGACATGGATAATATCCCCAATTTCCGCTACATTATGGATGATTTCCGCAACCTTGCCTACGATCCCGAGAACGCCTATACCGTCCCCTACACCTGGGGTACCGTGGGTATCATCTACGATACCACCATGATCGACATACCCGAGGAGGAGATCGACTGGGATCTGCTCTGGAACGAGGACTATGCCGACCAGATACTCATGTTCGACAATCCCCGTGATGCCTTTGCTATCGCAGAGCTGATGCTCGGATACTCCCTCAATACCGAGGACAAGGAGGAGCTTGAGCAGGCAGCATTCAAGCTGCGTCAGCAGAAGCGTATCCTTCAGGGATATGTCATGGACGAGGTGTTCGACAAAATGGGTGCCGGCGATGCCCTTATCGCCCCATACTACGCCGGTGACGCCCTCACCATACTCGACGACAATGAGGATCTGGGCTTCGTAGTCCCAAAGAGCGGCACCAACAGATTCATCGACGCAATGTGCATACCCGCCTCCTCACGTCAGAAGGAGGCTGCGGAAATGTACATAAACTTCATGTGTGAGCCGGATATAGCCTTTGCCAACATAGACTACATCTGCTACTCAACTCCTCATCAGGCAGCCTACGAAATGCTGGACGAGGAGACTCAGCAGTCACCTGTATCCTACCCTGATCCGGAGTTCGTCCGTGACAAGACCACCATATTCGTAAACCTCTCCGACGAGGCTAACCTCACCATGCAGAACCTGTGGACTGAGATGAAGTCCGCCGAGGACGAAAACTCGAACAAGTGGTTCGCACCGGTGTTCCTGGTGTGCAGCATACTGCTGATGATAGTGGTGCTTGTCCGCAGGCACATCAAGGCGAAGAAGGATATTTTCTGAGCCGTGATGCCGTAAACAACCGATGCGGCTAAGACCGCATTGCAAAGCGTGGTAAGGGAGGGTGACCTCCCTTATTACATGAAAGGAGAAAAACGTGTTTCTTGAAAACCTCCGGTTCAGTCTTAATGCCACTGTACCGGTATTTCTGATGATGGTGTTCGGCTGGGCGATGTACCGGATCGGTCTGCTGGACGAGCATACCACCGGTCAGCTCAACCGGTTCAACTTCCGCACCACCCTCCCGGCGCTGCTGTTTGCCGACCTCTCCTCCGCCGATTTCCGCACCGTCTGGGACAGCAGGTTCGTACTGTTCTGCGTTATCGTCACCCTGCTGAGCGTGGGTATTGCTGTACTCTACTCACTGCTCCACCGTGACCGTGCAGAGCGGGGAGAGATAGTGCAGGCAGCCTACCGCAGCAGTGCGGCAGTCCTGGGCATCGCCTTCGTGAAGAACATCTACGGCGAGGCTGCAATGGCTGCGCTGATGATAGTGGGTACTGTGCCGATCTACAATATCGTTGCTGTAACTGTTCTTTCCCTGACCTCACCGGAGGGCAGCTCACGGCGGGCTCCCGGTGCAGTTGCCCGTGATACAATAAAGGGTATAATCACCAATCCCATTATCATAGGTATCATAGCAGGAATGGCGTGGTCACTGCTGAGGATACCGCAGCCGGTGATACTCTCCAAGTCCGTGTCCTACCTGGCAGGTATGGCGACTCCGCTCTCACTTATCGCCCTGGGAGCTTCCTTCCGTACCCGTGAGGCAAAAGGCTGCGTCCGGGTTACTGCCGGTATCGTGTTCATCAAGCTGGTACTGCTGTGCGCTGTATTCCTGCCAGTGGCGGTACACCTCGGATTCCGTGGGGAGAAGCTCATTGCCATATTGGTCATGCTGGGAAGTGCTACCACCGGAAGCTGCTTCGTCATGGCAAAGAACTTCGGTCACAAGGGCACTATTACCGCCTTTGCCGTAATGCTCGCCACCCTGTGCAGCGCATTCACACTGACCGGCTGGCTGTTCTTGCTGCGTTCTCTTGGATATATCTGACAAATTCAAAACAAAACCGGGTTATTTTTCCGCCGCAGATTTAATAATAAATTTACTGAAATATATTGAAAAAAAAGATGTACTGTGCTATAATAATAATTCAAGATGATCTGCATTAAGCGAAGAGACTGTCCGAAGAGTCATGACACTGACGGACAAGAATGAAAACTGAAAATGTACACTTCTGCATAAAGAGGTGCTGCATACTTCGCTGCACAGTTTTTAACTGGAGGTAGATATATATGAATAAGGGACTAAGGAGGATCCTTGCGGCTGGCGTATGCCTGGCTATGGTGCTTGGCAGCTGCGGCAAGGTGGATCAGGTCGGCACTGTCTCGCCTGTTGAGCCGGTCTCAGGAACAGAGATCACCAGTCAGGAGACTACAGTAGATGCAGAGGACAGCAGTCAGCCTGAGGAGGAAGAAACGGTGACTACAGCTAAAAAGCAACCCGGAAAAACGGTAAAGACTACCGCTGCCGGAAGCAAGAGCCGTGACACCGTGACTACCGCAAAGGTATACGCTCCGCCTTCCAATCAGAGCGGAAGAACAAACGGCAATAGCAGCAGCGGTAACTCCGGCAGCAGCGGAAGCAGCTCAGGCAGTCACAGTTCGGGCAGCGGAAGCAGCTCGGGCAGTCACAGCTCCGGCAGCGGAAGCAGTTCAGGAGGACGGACTTCAAGCGGAAGCAGCGGAGGAAGCAGCTCACAGCGCACCACCTCCCCGGCTGAGCCAAAGTCAACAACTACTGTAAAGACCACTGATGCCGAGCCAAAGACCACCACTACAGTCACTACCGCAGCTCCGCTGCCGCCGAACGCAACTCCCGGAGAGATGCTGGCGGCAATGTCACTGAAACAGAAGGTATACCAGATGTTCATTGTGACTCCGGAGGATCTTACAGGTACAGGAACTGTTACTTCCGCCGGCGAAAGCATGAAGGCTGCTCTTGAGGAGTGTCCTGTAGGCGGTGTGATACTCTTTGCCGCAAATCTCAACAGCCGGGAACAGACCTCACAGCTCCTTGCAGATATGCAGGCGTTCAGCGAGATAGGTATGTTCACAGCAGTAGATGAAGAAGGCGGAACTGTTGCACGCTGCGCCCAGAAACTTGGGACCGCTGCATTCAGTGATATGGCTTCATACGGTGAGTATAACGATTCGGATACCGCATACCAGATCGGACAGTCCATAGGCATGGACCTCCGTGAACTCGGTTTCAACCTCGACTTCGCTCCGGTGGCAGACGTGAACATCAATCCTGCCAACGAGCTGGGAAGGCGCATCTTCAGCAGCGATCCCGGAGTTGTGGCAAATATGGCTACATATGTGGCACTTGGTCTCCAGAGCCAGGGAGTGAGCTCGGCAATGAAGCACTTCCCGGGACTGGGCGCTGAGTCAGGCAATACCCATACCGATTCCTTCGTAACTATAGACAGGTCAGTTGACGATCTCCGCAGCAGTGAGTTCATCCCCTTTGCGGCAGGCATCAACGCCGGTGTGGATTTCGTAATGGTGGGACATCAGATCACAACAGGCTTCGGTGACAACCTTCCTGCCGATCTCTCCCATACCGCAGTCAGTGACTATCTCCGTGGAGAGCTTGGCTTCCAGGGTATAGCGATCACCGACGCACAGCAGATGAACACCATAGTTAATGTTTACGGTGCAGATACTGCCGCAGTGATGTCAGTACAGGCAGGCATAGATATAATCCTCATGCCAGCCAGCGTAAGGACTGCCGCAGGCGCAGTTATCGCAGCAGTCGAAAACGGTACGATCTCAGAGGACCGCATAAACGAAAGCGTTATGAGGATACTGAACAAGAAGTACGAAAGAGGAATACTTTAACAATAATGCCCGGTACCTGTGTGTACCGGGCATTCTCTGTATACAGGAACGCCGCAGCTTTTCCGTGATCCGGATGCTGCGGCGTTTATCAGTCATATCTTACTTTTTCTTCTTTGCGTCCTTCTTTTCTGAAGCTTTTTCATCCTCTTTCTCTGCTGCTTCGGCGATCTCCTCAACTGCCTCCTCGGCTGTGAGCTCCTCGCCCTCTGCATCCTCTGTTTCCTCGGTATCTTCACTGCTGACAAGAGCCTTTCTCTTGTCAGAGTCACTCTTGATAGCTTCGATAACAGCTATAGCAAAGAATACCATGAAGCACAGAGCTTCAAGTGCTACCAGCGGCAGCTTAGCGTTATCAATAATGCGTGAAACACGGTCAACGGCAGTATTTGAAGCAGGTACAAGAACATTGTAGGCATTCCTGAATGTGACGTTCTTGTAGTAGTCATCTGCGGTAAGGCTTACGCTTTCGATAAGCTCGTTTGTCTTGGTATTAAGATCTGCCAGGAGAGCTTCGACCTTCTCAACGTCAGCCTTGGAGGAATTTGTATTCTTCTTGAGAGCATCGAGTCTCTCGTTGTAGAAATTGATCCTCTGCTTTGTCTCAGCAAGATCATCTGTGATGCTGAGCTTGCTGTTGAACATCTTGTCATACTGTTCAGATGCCTGGGTAATGGTCTGGTCGATATCAACGTCGCTGTTGTTGATTATCATAACCTGATCCTTTTCGTACTTGCCAATGGACTCAATAACTGATTCCAGCTGCTCCTCAAGCTGAGCCTTCTGTCTTTCCAGAGAGCTTATCCTGTACTCGTAATAAGCCACTGCCTGGTCTTTGTCCTTGGTGATGTTGTTTACAGATATGATAGATGATATCTGATCCAGGTCAACGCCACGGAGGGTGCTGATAGCCTGTGAGAGGTCATCAAAGGTGAATCCTGTTACAGATGAACGGAATCTTGTTGTATCCTCGTTTGCGAGAGTCCTTACGTACTTGCGGAGAGTAGAAAGGCTGTTGCTGAGTACATCAAGAGCCTCGGCGTAGTCATAATCCTCATAGTTGATAGCTCTTACAGCAGCTCCCATTGACTCATTGTAGCCGTACTCCTCGTAGAACCAGTTCTGATACTGCTCAAGGATCTGGTTGAAAACGTCAACAGCCTCAGCAGTGGTGAACTCCGTGCTGTTGTAATCGAAGTACACTGTGAACTGAGTGGGGAAGTAAGTAACATCCAGCATCTCCTGAGCTGCTGCCAGGTTTCCGCTGTTAGCAGTCTCATAAACGCTCTTGTACACTGTTATACGGTCGATAGCGTCCTGGGGGATCATTCCCTTGAATGAGATACCCTGACGGATATTATCCAGCTCGGTAAGATCATATCCCATGGCATCAAGTGCCTTCTCAATAACATTGGGATTCTTGATCGTGTTTATATCGAATTTTCTTCCGTTAGGATCCTTTCCCTTCTCGATACCAGAGTAGGAGAAGTTGACAAGAGCTGTCAGCGGAGCTTTATTTATGTGAGTGGTGAGTACTGCAAATCCCGCTGAGAGCATACCGATGATTATAGCTGCTATGAGCCATACCGTAAAGTACTTCTTCAGCTTTTTCAGGATAGTGGAAAGAGAGATCACTACCTCGTCTTCATTATTCTGCTTATTGTTGATAGTGATGTTAAGGTTGCGGGCATCATTCTTTTTAGTCGCCATTTTTACCTCCTGTGTATTCTGAGCCTTATCCGGCTTGATGTTGTACTCAATTATAATATCACTTATTTCCCGAAAAGTCAATGGTTTTGTGACTGTTCCGGAATTTTCCGGCTTTTTCCCCAATCACCGGACCTGCGTGATGATTTTTTTATGAAAATACAAGTCAGACTGTATGGCCGTTGGCTTTGATTATATCTACCACCTCGGAAACATACCTGCGGCATATCTCCTCAGATGATGCCTCTACCATTACACGTACAAGAGGCTCGGTACCGCTCTCACGCACCAGGATGCGTCCTGTATCTCCCAGAGCCTCAGTGACCTTCGCAACAGCAGCCTGAACGTCAGGATCAGCCTGTGCGGCGGACTTATCCTTTACCCTTACATTTTCAAGTACCTGGGGGTACACCTTGAAGGGAGCTGCAAGCTCGCTGAGCTTCTTCTCACGGGACATGATGACCTGCATGATCTTCAGGCTGGTGAGGATACCGTCACCGGTGGAGGCATACTTCGAGAAGATGATATGTCCGGACTGCTCTCCGCCCAGGAGACAGCCATGCTCCTTCATGTACTCGTATACGTACTTATCGCCTACAGCAGTCTTTGCGTAGCCGATGCCTATCTCGTCGAAAGCCTTGAAAAGACCGAAGTTGGACATTACTGTAGCTACAACAGTATTGTTCACAAGGTTGCCTTTCTCCTTCATGTATCTGCCGTAGATGTAGAGAATGTGGTCGCCGGTGATGATATTGCCCTGCTCGTCAACACAGAGACAGCGGTCGGCGTCGCCGTCGTAGGCAAAGCCTGCGTCAAGACCGTTCTCCTTCACGTACTTCTGTAACACCTCGATATGTGTGGAGCCTGCATTCTCGTTGATATTGACTCCGTTCGGCTCTGCATTGATAACGTGAGTCTCAGCACCCAGAGCCTCGAATACAGCCTTTGCGATAGTCCATGAAGCTCCGTTTGCACAGTCAAGTCCTATCCTCTTTCCACGGAAGGAGTACATACCCAATGATATAAGATAACCGATATATCTGTTTCTTCCGGAAACGTAGTCAACGCTCCTGCCTATCTTTCCCCCTGTGGCGAAGGAAAGCTCCGGGTAGTCCTGACCGAAGGCGGAGAGCTTGCCGTCAAGATAAGCCTCCACCAGCTCTATGACTTCGTCCTCCATCTTTTCACCGCTGCGGTTTATCAGCTTCAGACCGTTATCGTAGTATGGATTGTGACTTGCAGATATCATGATGCCGCAGTCAAATGAATCCACCCTTGTAACATAGGCTACAGAAGGCGTTGTGGTCACATGGAGCAGATAGGCGTCAGCACCGGAGGCAGTGAGTCCTCCTACCAGCGAATACTCGAACATATAGCTTGAACGGCGGGTGTCCTTGCCTATCACTATCCTCGGAGCTGTATCGTCTCCGTTTCTTCTTCTTAGTTCGCCGTAGTACCAGCCAAGAAATCTTCCGACTTTAAATGCGTGATCGGCAGTGAGGTTCTCGTTAGCAGTACCTCTGAATCCGTCCGTACCGAAATACTTACCCATTATTCTTATCTCCTTTATAATCTGCTGCGGAGCGGATATGCTCCTTTTTTCTGTATTGCCGTCATGGCGACAATACTGCATGATAATTATATCACAAAACTTTTTCCACGTCAATAATATTCTTTATAAATTACGCAGCGTTCAGCTAATATACTATACTCTCAAAATCTCTTGATTTTCTGTTAAAGACGTGATATAATATTATAAATGAGCATACAGGTATTATCATCTCCATTTCTTCGGGAGGACAATGATGAAAAAAAGATCACTTGCCGCACTGACTGCTGTATTGTTAATAGCTTCGATACCGATCAGCCTTGCATCGTGCAGCGGAAAAAACTATACTGATGCCATCATTTTCGAGGTCGATCAGAAGAACTACTCGGAGGCGGTGGATATATACAAGGAGAAGGGCGTAAAGCCTGAGGATCAGGACAGACTGGTATCCGAGCTGAGATCAAGAGTTACTGCTGCGGTATCCTCCTACGCTGCCAACGAGCTGAGCTACGATGAAGTGCAGGAGCTTATTGATATGACAGGGAATTTTGACCTTCCCGGACTGTCCGATGCAGTTGCAGGCTCTGCACGCTATGCCGAGAACCTTCATTACTCCAAGGACGGCTATGAGCGTGGTGTGGCTTCCTTCAACAGTGAGGACTATATTTCCGCCTACAGCTACTTCAAGAGAGTCCTGGAAGCTGATGCTAATTACGCCAGCGCTGAGCAGTACCTCACACAGAGCGTTGACAAGTTCTGCGCCGCAGTCACTGAACGTACCAATGCCAGTGTGGCTGAGGGAAAATACGACGAGGCTATAGACTATCTGACACAGACTCTTGCTGTTTCCGGCTTCAATGAGAATGCCGAGGGTATGGTAAAGTCCCTGCTGGACTCCACACGCATACAGGCTATCATGGTACACGCACAGGAATTTGAGGCGAAAGGTGATCTTGCCGGAGCTATAAACTACCTTGATGCTGCTAAAAACGATTACAACGTGGCAGGCAGTCCGCAGATCAATGAATACCAGACAAGGATGACCGATCAGTACATCGCAGATCAGCTTGCCGCAGCCAATAAGCTGGCAGACGAGGAGAAGTACGATGAAGCAGTAAAGCTGCTCAATGATGCGAACGTCCTCGTTCCCTCAGAGCATTTCACAGCCGCTTCAGCACGTATTTCCAAGCTGAAGCCTGTATATCTCCGTGAGCTGGAGTGCATGGAGAACAACCGTCTTGAAAGCGGTCACGGAGAAAAGGTAAAGGACGTTTACGGGAATATATATCCGCCGGAGAATCTCTACCTGCTCTCAGGCAAAAAGGGACTTCTGCGCCGTGAGATCGGCTATGCGGATTACGCACTGGGCGGAGCTTACTCCACTCTGAAGGGCGTTATTGCAGTGGACGAGCTCAGCGACGATACTACTGCGGTACTGAAGATCGAAGCTGACGGAAAGGTACTTTACAGTCTTGACCTGAATCGTCAGACAAGTGCCGTGGAGCTGAATGTAGACGTTAGCCGTGTTGGCATCATCACCTTTACTGTTGACGATCCGGATTCCGGTACTATGTATGCGATACTTTCAAATATCCGCTTTATAAAGGCATAACGGGAGCCGGACGCAAGTCCGGCTTTCAGTTTATCGGAAACACCGGGATTCTGAAGGGACTCCGCAAGGCTGCCGGGAAAGCGT
>DNLQ01000057.1 GCA_003488415.1 Ruminococcus sp.
ACGTCCACGCCGTAGCTCTCGTCAACTCCGCCCCGGACTATCTTTCTCAGAAAGCGGATAGTTCCGGCGTGCTTGCTTACGGCTACGCTGTAGTTCTTGACTCCCTCCAGCTCGTCCTCCAGTCCGATAAGCTCGTGATAGTGGGTGGCAAAGAGAGTCTTGCAGCCCAGTTTTTTCGATGTGCATATATGCTCTGCAACTGCCCGGGCGATACTCACTCCGTCAAAGGTGGACGTACCCCGTCCCACCTCGTCAAGTATCACAAGGCTGTCGGGAGTGGCGTTTTTGAGTATATCCGCCACCTCGCTCATCTCCACCATGAAGGTGGACTGTCCGGCAGTGAGGTCGTCCGACGCTCCAACACGGGTGAATATCTTGTCCACCACGGAGATCCTTGCGGAGTCCGCCGGTACGAAGCTGCCTATCTGAGCCATGAGCACTATAAGAGCCACCTGACGCATATATGTTGACTTACCGGACATATTCGGCCCGGTGATGACCGACATACGGTTCTCACGGTTGTCTATCATGGTATCATTGGGCACGAACATCTCGTCACGGAGCATCAGCTCCACTACCGGATGCCGTCCGGCGTGTATCTCAACAGCGCCGTTCACGGTGATGTCAGGCTTTACGTACTGATTCCGGAGAGCTGTCTCCGCAAAGGAGCAGAGCACGTCCACGGCTGCTACTGCTGAGGCGGTCTGCTGTACCTCTGCCAGCTTCGTTGCAAGGAAGTCCCTGACTTCTGCGAATATATCCGCCTCCAGCGACAGAGCCTTGTCCTTTGCACCCAGTATGGCGTTCTCGGCACTTTTCAGCTCCTCGGTTATGAAGCGCTCGGCATTGGCAAGAGTCTGCTTGCGTATCCAGCCTTCGGGGATCAGGTCGTAGTAGGAGCGTGTTACCTCAAGATAGTACCCGAACACACGGTTGAAGCCTATTTTAAGGTTCTTGATGCCTGTAGACTCCTTCTCACGCTGTTCTATGCCGTCGATGATCTCCTTGCCGTGAGTCATGATGTGGCGCAGGGAGTCCAGCTCCTCGTTGAAGCCGTCCCTGATGACTCCGCCGTCCTTTGCGGATATGGGCGGATCGTCCACTATGGCATTCTCCACCAGCTTCACTATCTCCTCCAGGTCGGAGATCTCTCCGCAGAGCTTTGTGAGCAGCTTTGACTCCGGCAGCTTTGCAAGCTCCTGCTTCAGCAGCGGAAGCTGCTGTGCGGTCACGGAGAGGGATCTCAGGTCACGGGGATTTGCCGACTTGTACATGACCTTGGTCATAAGGCGCTCCAGGTCGTACACTCTCTCCAGCAGGGCTGATATATCAGCAAGTATAACGCTTTTTCCGTACAGCGCCTCAACTGCGTCCAGCCTCCCGATTATCCTTGCAGGACTCCTGAGAGGCTGTTCTATCCAGTTTTTCAGCATACGTCTGCCCATTGAGGTGCGTGTGGAATCGAGCACCCACAGCAGAGAGCCTTTTTTCTCCTTGGAGCGGAGAGTCTCCGTCAGTTCAAGGTTGCGGCGTGCGTTGAGGTCAAGTCCCATATACGCCTCGCCGCTGAGAAGCTCTATGGAGGTAAAGCGTGACACGGAGGTCTTCTGTGTCATCTGTATGTAATCGAAGAGTCCGCATACCGCAGCGCAGTCCGCTCCGTTACGGCTTATGCCCAGCTCGGCAATGTCACCGACACCGAACACTCCGCACACCAGCTCACGCTGCTGCTCCGGAGAGAAGCACTCCGCATCCCGGAGAGTTACGGCGCATTTCAGTCTCGTCTTTATGAACTCTGCCACCGACTTCAGGGACAGGAAGGACTCCGGAAAGATGATCTCCGCCGGGGAGCATCTTGAAAGCTCGTTGATGACCGCAGCCTCCAGGGACTCGCCCTTCTTCTCCCCGAACAGGCTCAGAGCCGCTTCACCCGTAGATATATCGGCAGATGCCACTGCACAGGTCTTTGACTCTGCGTCATAGTACACGCTGCATATGTAATTGTTCCGGCTGTCATCCAGCATTCCCGACTCGGTGATCGTTCCGGGAGTTACGATGCGGATGACGTCCCGCACTACTATGCCCTTTGTCTCGGCAGGATCGGTGAGCTGCTCGCAGACTGCTACCTTGTACCCTGCGTCTATCAGCTTCTTGATATACACGTCAGCCGCATGGTACGGGACTCCGCACATGGGCGCACGTTCTTCAAGTCCGCAGTCCCTGCCGGTGAGAGTCAGCTCCAGAGCCCTGGACACCGTTACTGCGTCATCAAAAAACATCTCATAGAAGTCTCCCAGACGGAAAAAGAGTATGCAGCCGGGGTACTTGTCCTTTACCTCGAAGTACTGCTGCATCATCGGGGATATCTTGCTTCTGTCGATCTCCATTGGTATTGCTCCTTATCTTAAAGAAAAATAACAGAAAGCTGCTGCTGCTCCGGCAAACACTGCAAGTCCGGCAGCAGCATATAATATACGCTTCCTCTTACTGATATCGCTGTCGTCATTTTTTTCGACCGGTATGCCGTTATATCTTACCCATTTTACTAACTCGTCGCACCCCGGATCGCTCATTGACACTTTCAGTATCATGCGTCCGCCGGAATACAGCAATATGTAATTGATGCCATAAGCGGCCATACGTTCAATGCGATCGCTGCTGTAGCTGTGCCCTTTTGCAGATAGGGTGTCTCCGGAGATTTCTGCGCTGCTGCGGCTCAGACACGAAAACAGTATCAGTGCCAGAGACAATATGGTCAGTATAACGAAAAAGGCAGGTGAAGTTCCGTTTGCGTGCGCCTTGTATGCCATACGCAGAAAAACACAGATGCCGATCACCCCGGCACTTTTTCCGGCTGCTTTCCATTCATCTGATGATCTTACAATAAAAGAATGCTGCGGAGCTTCTGGCACATCAGTCTCAAGCGATCTGATGGTCTGGTCAATTCTCAGATCCATAGCTTCAGCAAATTTATTGTGATCGCTCATCAGCCGCAGCCTCCGCAGGTAGAGCAGCTTCCGGTGCAGCCGGATGAAGGCTCGCAGGTATCGGGATCCTCTCCGTTTGCACACATGGAGATTATCTGCTGTATGTTGCTTACCAGAGACTCCAGTGACTTCTGTGCGGCAGAGAATACGATCATATTCTTATTGTTCATGATGCGGCTGTAGTGTGACTTTATGTTCTGGTCAAGCTCCTTGATCTTATCGGTATCCTTGTTCTCGCTGATAAGCTCTTCGTTCAGCTTTCTGCGCATATCCTCAAACTCGGTGATAAGTGTCTGAAGCTCTTCATCGTCGTCGTTCACCTGCTTTGCCAGGCTGTAGGCGATATACCTGTCGTCGTTCTGAAGAGTCCTTCCAAGTTCTCTTGTAAGCTCGATAATATCCATAGTTATCCTCCATTATTCTTCATCTGCTGTATGTACTGTCTCTCCGGTCTCAGCCGGGAGCTTTGTCACACGGCAGAGCTCTATGCGGTGATGATGTATTTCCTGTACCTCTATGCGGAGACCGTCGGACTCCACTGAGATCTGTGTGCCGTCCTTGGGTATCTCGCCCAGTACGGCTATAACGTAGCCTCCGAAGGTATCAAAGGCATCGTATCTGTCTTCCGGGAGAGTGATCTCAAGCTCCTCGCACACTCCTCCCAGGGGAGTTATACCCGGTATCAGCCAGGTATCTTCGTCTATCCTGCCGAACACTGCTTCGGCTGTGTCAAGCTCGTCGTCGTCAAAGTCTCCCACAAGCTCCTCCACCAGGTCGGTGACGGTGATGATGCCGCTCATTCCGCCGTACTCGTCCACCACTATGGCAAAGTGGTCGGCGCCCTTGCGCTTCATCTGTGCGAACAGGCGGTCGGCTTTCATGTTCTCGTGTACGAAGCACGGCTCACGGACTGCGTTCTCCATGATATTCTCACGGCTCTTGTCGTCAAGGCGGAAGTAGTCCTTTGCGTCAAGGACTCCGATAACGTTGTCTACTCTCTCTCCGCATACCGGAAAGGCTGAGTGACGGGTACGGTGGATAGTCTCCTCCCACACCTCGGTACTGTCCTCGCTCCACAGCACGGATACGTCAGTACGGTGGGTGCATATCTGTCCGGCTGTCATATCGTCAAAGGCGAACACGTTCTTGATTATGCGGTTCTCGTCCTCGTCGATAGTTCCGTTCTCCGCTCCGGCATCGGACATCATAAGTATCTCTTCCTCGGTGACGGTGTCAGCCTCGCTGCCCGGATCTATGCCGAAGATCCGCAGGAACAGGCTCGCTGCGGCGTTGGATACTGCTGCAAGGGGCGTGAAAAGAGTCCTTACTGCACAGGCTGTTCCGGACAGTCTCAGCGCCAGCTTCTCCGGATCACGCTTTGCCAGCGCACGGGGCAGCAGCTCCGCAAACACCAGGAATAACACGGTGAAAAGGAGTATCACTGCGGCTGCGGAGACTCCCAGTCTCACCTTCTCCGGCACCGGATCCGGGAAAAGAGCGGAAAGTCTGCCGGTAAAGCAGTAAGCGGCAGTCACTGCGCCCACGGATCCTGCAAGTGACATGGCTGCGTGGACCGAATTGAGGAAGCCGGAGGGCTTTTCCGTCAGCTTCCTCAGACGGAGAGCCCGTTTATCGCCTGAGGATGCGAGCTTCTCCAGCCGGGAATCGTTGATCCCGATAACTGCGGATTCAGCAGCCGAAAAGAGAGAACAAAGCAGAATTATTGCGATCAGCAGTACAAGCTGCACGGTCATATCAGTTCCTCCAAAATTATAATAACCACGAAAAGGCATAGTTGTCCGCAGCTTTGCGGGAACCATGCCCTGATTTCTGATGATATATGTCTGCGATATGGTGACTGCTGCCGTCTGCGGCACATTCCATAGAGTTATACACCTCCAGAGTGATCCCGGTAAACCGGTCATCAGAAGCACAGGCGCTTCTGAATACATCTATTATATCTTATTATAAGAAGGTTGTCAAGTATTACAGACAGCGCTGATGTACGGCTATGATGCCGGGGCAGGATAAAAAAAGTCCCTCCGCCGCCGCAGAGGGACATTATAGTCAGCATTCAGTCACTGTATCGCTGATACAGCTCCCACAGATCGTAGGTAAGGTCACGGTCACGGCAGTGTACTGTCAGGGTATCGCCCTTCCGGGGCTCCAGCCCGAACCTGAACTGCTCCGGATGCTCCACCCTGTTGTCAAAGGGCAGCTTTTTCTCCTTGTAGAAGGTCATGTAGTAATGTGCCGTCATCGAACCGTCAGGGTTGTAGTCATAGTGTACGCTGCCGCTTTTGCGCATACAGGAGCAGTTCCCTGTGAAAGTAAGATCCAGGGGGCGGTGGATCACCTGTTCGCCTATCTTGTTGTTATCTTCGTCAATGATATCCAGCTTTATGTCATTCTCACTTCCGCTAATCCCGATCTCTATCCCGAGATCCCCGGAGCTTATGGGTATCACTCCCCAGAACACGAACAGGAATACTGTCCCCAGCACCAGGGCAGCTCCCAGCATTATCGCCGGTATGCGGAACAGCAGCGAATGTCTCGCCTTTTTCAGCGGCTTTATGTCACGGTCGGGCATCGGCTCTGATACGGTCTCAGCCGTGAGCGCCTCCAGCTTGTCCATGCACTCCGGACAGCTCTTCAGATGCTCCTCTACCTCCTTGTCTGTAACGTCTGAGGTCAGCTTCTCCGCATACAGCGGAAGAAGATCCTGTATTATCCTGCAATCCATAGTATCACTCCTTTTCAAGCTCGGTCTTCAGTTTCTGTCTGAGCCGGCAGTAGGTGACTCTTGCTCCGTTTTCCGTCCACCCGAGCAGCTCTCCCAGCTCCCGGAAGGAAAGTCCGCCGTGTATCCGGAGCAGAAGAAGCTGCCGCTCCCTCTCCGGAAGGGCGTTTATCAGCGACATCAGCCTTACAGCTTCGTCACGCTCCTCAGCTGCGGAGTCGGGCGGGAGGGAGGTGTCCGGAGCGTTCTCCGGAAGTTCATCCGGCATCTTCCCTCTGCGCCGCTTCTCTCTCATCCACAGATTCCGTGCGATGCCGCACAGCCAGGTGTACACCGAGCTTTCGCCCTTATACTTTCCCAGTGACAGCAGCGCCTGATAGAAGGTCTCCTGTGTGAGCTCTTCGGCAGTATCCGCATCGCCGCACAGCGTCATAAGGTAAAGAAATACCTTCCTTCCGTTCTCCTCATAGTACCGCTTCATTTCTCCCGACACTCCCCTCACCTCCTCCGTGTCCGTACATTAGTCGCAGAAACCGCCGTAACGTTACAGCCTTTTTTAAAGCATACACCTCACCGCCGTAAAAGTCAACGGCTCAGCCGATACCTCCCTGACTCCTGCGTGAGCATACCGGGTGCGGATTTTTCTTTTTCACCCCTTGCATTCCTGTCCGATACATGATATAATTGAATCATCATTTACGTCAGATACATCCTGACGCTCAGCAATGATCCAAAGTGCCCGCAAATCCGCTCACTTATATTTTCACTTCGTGCGGATCGGCAAACAGCAGATGCCTGAACATCCTGTCATCTGCTGCAATATCACGCCTGACCGGTAATAGCACTGACGGGAAGGCAAAAAGGAGAAAAATTATGCAGTACGGACATTTCGACCTTGAGAACAAGGAATACGTTATCACCGATCCGGCGACTCCCGCTCCCTGGGCAAATTACCTCGGAGATCCGGAATACGGCGCCATGATCTCTAACAACGCCGCAGGCTACAGCTTCGTGAAATCCGGCGCTAACGGAAGACTCTCCCGTTTCCGCTTCAACTCCATGATGGACCTTCCCGGACGCTATATCTACATCAGAGACAATGATACCAGCGACTACTGGTCAGCTTCATGGCAGCCCGTGGGCAAGCCCCTGGACAAGTACAAGAGCGTTTGCCGCCACGGTACGGCATATACTGTCATCTCCGCTGACTACGAGGGCATCGGCTCCGAGGTGACCTACTACGTCCCCTACGGCAAGACCTACGAGGTCTGGAGAGCCAAGGTCACAAACAACTCGGACAAAGAGAGAAAGCTGTCCGTATTCGGCTTTATAGAGTTCACAAACGAGCCTAACTATGAACAGGATCAGGTGAACCTCCAGTATACCCTCTTCATCACCCGCACCAGCTTTGAAGGCGGCAACAGGATAATCCAGCACATGAACGAGAATACCGGCTTCGACGAGAACGGCTACAACGGTCAGGAGCGCTTCTTCGGCATGGTAGGTCAGCCCGTTACAGGCTGCTGCGGCAGCTTCAGCGACTTCATAGGCCCCTACAGGACATTCTCCAACCCCATTGCAGTCGAGAAGGGCAGATGCGGCGGAGAGATGAACTACAACTCCAACTCCTGCGGTGCGCTCCAGAGCGACATCACTCTCGCTCCCGGCGAGACAAAGGAATTCGTATACGTCCTGGGCGAGCGCAAGGATCCCGAGGCTGCGGCTATACTCGATGAGTACAAGGAGGCAGGCAAGGTCGATGCAGAGGTCGCTCAGCTCAGGAACTACTGGCACAATAAGCTGGAGAACTTCAGCGTTGAGACTCCCTCCCCCGAATTCAACAACATGATAAACGTCTGGAACGCTTACCAGTGCTTCATCACTTTCATCTGGTCAAGAGCTGCTTCATTCATATACTGCGGACTCCGCAACGGCTACGGCTACCGTGATACTGTACAGGACATCCAGGGCATCATCCACCTCGATCCGGAAATGGCTGCCGGGAAGATACGCTTCATGCTCTCCGCTCAGGTCAGCAACGGCGGCGGTCTGCCTCTGGTAAAGTTCGACCATAACCCAGGTCACGAGACCTGCCCTGACGAGAACGATCCACACAGTGTCTATGCAAAGGAGACAGGTCATCCCTCCTACCGTGCTGATGACGCTCTCTGGCTGTTCCCCACTATCGTAAAGTACATCGGTGAGTCCGGCAACAAGGGCTTCCTGGACGAGGTCATCACCTACGCTGAGGAGGGCGGCGGACAGGCTACCGTTTACGAGCACCTCAAGAACGCTATCCGCTTCTCCATGGAGCGTCTGGGCAGTCACAATATGCCTGCCGGTCTCCACGCCGACTGGAACGACTGTCTCCGCCTCGGCGCACAGGGTGAGTCCACCTTCGTTGCATTCCAGCTCTACTACGCTATGAACGCCATCCGCAGCATGGCTCAGGAAAAGGGTGACAGCGACTATATCGCATACCTTGACGGCGCTCAGAAGAAGCTGGGCGACGCACTGGCAAAGTGCTGGGACGAGGACAGATTCATCCGTGGTATCCGTGACAACGGCGTTATCGTGGGTGCAAAGAAGGATCCCGAGGCTAATATGTGGCTCAATCCCCAGAGCTGGAGCGTTATCTCCGGATTTGCCTCACCGGAGCAGGCTGACAAGGCTCTGGAAAGCGTACATGATATACTCAATACTCCCTACGGTGCCAAGCTCCTTGATCCGCCTTACAAGTACCACCACTTCAAGGGCGCTCTGATGCAGGTATTCAACCTCGATACAAAGGAGAACGGCGGTATCTTCTCACAGTCACAGGGCTGGCTGATACTTGCCGAGGCTCTCTCAGGTCACGGCGACCGTGCATTTGAGTACTTCCTGGAAAGCTCTCCTGCTGCCATGAACGACAAGGCTGAGATCCGTGTTATGGAGCCGTATGTACACGGTCAGTTCACCGAGTCCAAGGCTTCTCCCTTTGAGGGACGCTCTCACGTACACTGGCTCACAGGTACTGCTTCGACTGTTATGGTCGGCTGCGTGGAGGGTATATGCGGTATGCGTCCCGATGCTGACGGACTTACCGTTGCTCCGTCTATCCCTGCTGCATGGGACGGCTTCACTATCCACAAGAACTTCCGTGGAAAGAAGCTGGATATCAGGGTAGACAACTCCGCACACGTTCAGAGCGGCGTAAAGGAGATCATCCTCAACGGCACAAAGCTGGAAGGCAATTACATTCCTGCTGCAAAGCTGAACGATACAAACGAGATCACTGTTGTTCTCGG